>WGEI01000465.1 GCA_015492875.1 Anaerolineae bacterium
ACGTGGGACTACTATGAGTTACAAGCTGCGCGTAATGGTCCGGGCATGTGGCTCCATTGCGTAACAAGGCCAAATGAAAGCATCTTTGACCTAACAGTAGAGCTTGATTGCTATGACACCATAGAAGAGGCTAATCAAAAGGTACTGGAATACCGTCCAGACCTTGAAGGGAAGCTAGACCTGCCTGCGCAACAAGATTAAAGCACCAACACACCTAAAACCACTAAAAGCCCAAGAAGAACGTCCCCATGCTGTTCAAAAACAATAGTTATGGTTGTGGAGGCAAAAACATCACTTTCTATTATCATGTCGGCTATAACGAAGCAATACCCTCTTTGACAAACATATGTTGGTCCATACCTGTAGTTCAACAAAATGTTAGCTCAGTTTGGGTTAATGGCGGAGGCTGTGCCCGATTACACCAATTTTCTCACTATAGAGGGAACAACACAGTTGTATGTTCATCATGGTGGATTTACTACTGGGGGATAGGTAGCCTAGAATGGTTAGGTTAGATAAGGAGGAAAATGATATGCACAATAAAAAAGTATTAATCATTGCCGCCCTCATCCTGCTCATCATTGCTGGCATTACAGCCGGTGTCATGGCAAGCAATTCAACAGGTACTGTAACAGCCTACTACTATGGCGAAACGTGGGACTACTATGAGTTACAAGCTGCGCGTAATGGTCCGGGCATGTGGCTCCATTGCGTAACAAGGCCAAATGAAAGCATCTTTGACCTAACAGTAGAGCTTGATTGCTATGACACCATAGAAGAGGCCAATCAAAAGTTACTGGAATACCGTCCAGACCTTGAAGGGAAGCTAGACCCGCCCGCGCAACAAGATTAAAGCACCAACACACCTGAAACCACAAGGGGCCTGCTCTTGATGAGCAAGCCCCTTTTTTATGGCCGAGTGGCCTGTGTGTTCCAGCTTAATGTTCGCGCGCTTAGCGCTGGCGGTTACGCAGGAACTGGGCAAGCTGGCGACGACCACGACGTTCGAAGCGGTCTGTACCCTCGCCACGCACTTTGCGCGCATTTTCTGCTTCACGAAGCAAAGCATTCTGGCGTTCACGTACGATACGGGTGGTCACGATGTCGTTGAACATAGCACCCTCCTCTTTCTTTAGTGTCTAATCTAATCCTGAAAGTTTGAAGACAAACGGCGCAGGATTATAGCAGTCTATGCATATTTTACAATAGTTCTCATCATTTGGCTGGGCAATTTATACAACTCTTATATATTTCTGACGCTTTCCGCAGGTAGTGATGGCTATATTCCCAATTTTTGAAAGTGTGTGTGCGGCTGGTTACAATATAGGCACATATCGCCCTATCACAAATAAGGAAGAGTTAGGGGGAAATTGCATGAGCTGGCAAGATGTGGTCGCACAATGGGCAAGCGCGGTTATTGGGCAAACAGGGGCTGTGTGCATCATCATTTGCGGTGCGCATTTTGGTGGGGATGAACCCTGCAGCATCCGCTTGACGCTGACGGATTACAATATCGATGCTGATTTATTTGAATTCCGCTTCGATGCTGGTGAGGTGTTGACCGTGTTCACGCCTTATGAGGTGCTAGCGGATGGAAATGCCATCATTGTGCCGCGCTGCGATTTCATGCGGCTAGAGTGGCATTTGCCCGATTTGCCCCCATCGCCCAAAACGCTGTGCAGCCTCACATTCACTAACGCAGGCGCGGGCATCTTGCGAGAGGACATTCCCCCCCAAACGCAGGAGTTCAACATCGGTGAAGATGTTGATGTGCTGGTATTATTCTCGGCTTAGGAGAAGTTCAGCCGTACAGTGGTGATTTGATAAGGCTTAAGCGTCACTTTGATGCGCCCGCCTTTGCCTAGTTCAAACTCCGCTTGCGGTTTCTCGGCCAAGTTCAACAAGAGCGCTCGTTGGGGCAGATTGGACGGCGTGAGGTAAACCGTCGTCTCCTGTTCAGAGGGATTGAGCAAACGAGCAACCCACCCTTCTCCAGTTTGTGGCGGCTTCAAACTCGTGAGAACGGCTTCGCCCTCCAAAGCGAGGTAGCTACGGCTAGCTGGTTGGGGCATTTCGGCATACTGGTAAGCCTGCAAGGGTGCGGTATAACTTTGCCCCATATGCATCAGTGCTGTATCGCCTTCGGGATAATCGGTCAAGGCAAATTCCGCAGTGAGTGGGCGTAAACACTGGGCATCTGGCACGGACACTTCTGGCGCAACGGCGCCCGGACGAGTGCGCAAGTCACTACGGCTGAGCCAGCCAATAGCGCGCAATAACGTCAGCGCTAGTGTCGTTTGCCCCTGCTCTGGAATGGCCTCAGCAGCATGTAAACCCCGTGTGAGCAACACCATGCCATCGGATGGCGTACCGACTGCCATCAAGCTATGAAGTGGCTGCTCGCTACTGATGCCTTCTACATAGCGTTTTGCAGGTAAACGGGGGCCATCGAGATATGCTAGGCGTCTTTGTAAGCCAAAAGCGCTATCGGTGACCACCGTATCGGCTAATACGCCACTGCGCAAATGCACGCGCAGGCGATGGTCTTCTGCGGTATTGGTATAGCTAGCGCGGAAATACAAGCCCGACACATGTTCGTAGAAAGTAGCGGTGGTTTGAATTTCCAGCAGGCGCAAACCACGTTTACGACGGCGCTGCGGGTCTAATGAGGGCGCAATGCGCATTCGATGGAGCATGTGGAGGCGGGAGAATGTAGGGCCAGTTTCTACATCGACTTTATTCGCCAGCGATGCCTGCACGATTAAATCTTTTTTCGGCGGGCTGTAGTTGAACACATCGCCCGCATCGCCTCCGTCGATATAGCGTAACAGGTCAACGATAGTATTATTTTCACGTTTCCATGTGAGGATTTCGCCATCGATGGCCAGCGTTTCGCCACGTAGATTGCTAATCGCCATGCCAGCCATGCGCACGACATGGTGCTGTTCGGCGAGTTTATCGCCCAGTTTCACGGTATAAGTGGCATACCCGACAGCGGGCACAGTGGCGAGGAAGCTGATTTTGCCGCTATATTCTTCCGATTTGGGCATGGGCTGCCAACCAAAGTTGGCTTCTTCTCCATCTGGAGAGAGTACCGCAACGGGATAGCGCCCTTCTGGAATACGAAGGGGTAATTCCACCACCTGCGACACAGCATGGCCATGTGAGTTCCACACAGTGATATAGGCTTCTTGCCGCACCATTGTGCCAGCGGGCGTGGGCTTGCCCGATAAGGCTTGTAAAGCCGATTGGACGATATGTTCGGCAACGTCGCCCACTTTGCGGTAACGCGCTTCATTCTCAATATGGACGGTATCTACACTGCTGCCACCCAAAGCGTCGCGGGCTTGATTTTGCATCAACATGCGCCAGCTATAATCCAGCAGGGCGCGCAAATTCTGGGGATAAGCGACCTCGCCATGTGTCAGAGCAATCGCCGACCATGGTTCGGCAGCGCGCAAAAGGCAGGTTTGCACAGCGGCATGCAGTTGCTTGAGGTAAACGCGCGAGGACAACCGCCCGCTGAAGATATAGCTATGTGGACGCAAAGTCTGTAAGCGCAATTCGCCCACCAGTGCAGGCTGCAAAATATCGGGTAGGCGGTGGCGCAAATCGGCGATAAGGTCTACGGGGGTGGATTGGCGCAGGGGCTTCTCAGCGGATTTTTGTATCTCCTGCAAAAGTGCAGATATATCGGCATCAGGCTGCCACGGGACAAGCCAGAGGAAAGGGCCATCTGGCGCGAGTTGTTGCTGTTCTTCAATAGCGGCCTTTACC
>WGEI01000466.1 GCA_015492875.1 Anaerolineae bacterium
GTGCACAGGTTCGAGTCCTGTCGGGGGCGCTGAAAAAGCAGTACACAGCTGGTGTGCTGTTTTTTTATTCTTTTCTGTCAGGCTCTGTATATACAATGCGAAAGCCTATTGTGTTATAGCGATACTGCGGGTTTAAGTAAAAGGGAAACACAGAAGTACAACGTTTTTTATTGCTAATGTAAGAGCCGCCGCGCACGGCTCTTGGTACACGACTCTCTTTTTTACGCTTCATCTTGCTGGGTTTAAGTTCCGTATTCAAACACCATTCCCAAACGTTACCAATCATATCCCGAACCCCAAAAGGGCTTTCCCCCTTGGGATAGCGGTCAACGGGCGTTGTCGTTCTCAGTTGGCTCTCACGAGTATTGCAATAATCTTTTTTGAACGTCGTGCCCCATGGGTAAAGGCGGTTGTCATCGCCTTGTGCAGCGCGTTGCCATTGCATTTCTGTGGGTAATAAGATGCGGCGTTTTAATTTGCGAGAAAGCCAACGGCAAAAGGCAACAGCTTCATACCAGCAAACATTTTGGCGCGGGTGGTTGCCCCATCGAAAATTAACAGGTAGTGGCTCTGGATGGTTCTTATGCCATTCGGCGGCCTCTGGCAAAAAATTCCACCACTGCTCATCACTATAGCCATCTTCAGCATTGATGAACGTTTGGAATTGATCATTGGTAATGGGATATTTGCTGATAAAGAAGCTATCTACATGATAATAAACATCACGCCCAGCAATATGGATAAGGATGTCACCTTCTGGGATTTCACACCATTCCAATCGGGGCATTAGATTAGAAACGCACAAAGCAGCTAGATTGTGCGGGTCATAGTCTGGATAGCGTTGGCGGAATTTTTCGAACGCGCTACAAGCTTGTTCTACAAAATACGGGTTTTTACTCAAAGCATAAATTGGGCCATATTCTCGGCGGGCACTCCGCAAATAGGCTTGATCGTGCAAAAGCTTTTCGGCCTGCTGCAACAAGTCTTCAAGATGTAAGAAACTGGAAACAAAGCCGTTTTTCTTGGCATTTTTAATGAGGAAAACGGCTTCATCGTAATGGCGCTCTGCTAAAGCTTTGTTGATTTTCTCAATAATACTTATTGACTGAGCTTCTAGCTCCCCCGGTGGGGTTTGGGGTGAATCTGGAGCGGTTGTTGAACCATTTTCGGCGGTAGATGCGACAGATTCAGCCTTCCCTACGGTAGACATAGCTTTAACGGGTAGGGGTTTAAGAGCTGGCGATGCAGCTTCACCCCTACCAGCCAAATTGCGTTCTGCTTCAGTAATTGCGTGTAACAACCGAGCGATACCTTCTGGAGTAACCCCAGCCCCCATATCCACATATTGGTAATCGATTAAATAATCTGGAATAAATAGGCGCGGTTGAATCAGTATGGGGAAAATGGGTTTGCCAGAATTCATGGCAATTTTAAGCTCTTTCTGGCAATAAGTTGACTTTAGGGAATCCGCTGAGATTAAATAGACAAATCCCTCACACCACTCCAACTTGCTACGTATAACATCCCACCACTTCGTACCAACATGTAAACGTTGGTCATACCAGATTTCATGAGACGGGGAGAGCAATTTGATGAGTTCTTCACAGAACGACAGATCGACACGCGCATAGCTGATAAACAGGCGCATCGTTATACCCTTTTGCTAATAAACTTACAAGATTAACATACAACCTGATGACACAATTTTAGATGGATTTACACTTCAGCAACTATTCAGGTGCTTATAGCCTACCGCAACCCATATAAGGGCGCAAACGTATTTATAACCACAAACAAACTTTTTAAAATCGTTGTGTTTAACTGCGTAGCGAAAGCGTTGAGAAAACGGGGATAGAGTAGCTTAGCAAAGCTAGCTAAGATAGTTTTATGGTCGTACAAAAAATCACGTTGAGAAATTGGCGAAGTTTAAGTTTATGGGCGGTGCGTATTTATGCGCTGTCTATGCTTTTAGGCAGCATATTGCCAGTTGAGCCACGTGCAACAATTGGCCCACAGCAATATGTAGATAGTCAGAAGCAGCAAGTCTGCGTTCATACGCGCCTCATCGATGAAGTTTTTGAATGGAAAATCCAGCAATCGTTAATTTATGTGCGGGAAATGGGTGCAGATACCATTGTCGAATTTTTCCCATGGGCATATATTGAACAAGCGGATGGTGTCTATGATTGGGCACAAGCGGACAAAATCATACGCCATGCGCAAAATCAAGGCATACAGGTCATAGCACGGATGGGCTTCGTGCCAGATTGGGCGAGGCCAGATATTGAAGCAGAATATGCCACCCTCAACTATCTACCCGAAGAGTCTTATTCACTTTTCGCTGACTTTGTAGCTGCTTTTGCAGAACGTTATAGAGGCGTGGTCAATCATATCATTATTTGGAATGAACCTAATTTAGCCTTTGAGTGGGGTTATCGGGATGTCAATCCAGAGGCATATGCCCGATTATTAGCAACCGTTTACCCGCGCGTTAAAACGGTTAATCCTGATATTTACGTTTTGGCTGGGGCATTAGCGCCTACATTAGAGCCACTAGGAAGTCAACACGGGTTAAATGACATCACCTATCTACAGATGCTCTATGAAGCGGGCGCAGCGCCATTTTTCGACGCATTAGCCATCCATACGTACGGGTTCACCGAACCACCAGAATCCGAACCCGCTTTCAACCGGTTGAATTTTCGGCGGGCAGAGTTGCTACGGAAAATCATGGTCGATTATGGCGATGAAGATAAACCTGTATTCATTACTGAAACGGGATGGAATGACAGCCCCAGATGGACAAAAGCCGTTCGCCCTTCACAACGGGTGAGTTATACCATTAATGCTTACCAATGGGCAGAGGAACGATGGGATTGGGTAGATAAAATGTGCATATGGGCATTACGCTATCCAACGCCAACAAATAGCTATCCGGATAATTTCACCTTGATTACGCCTGATTTTCAACTAAAGCCCATTTATTATGCTTTGCAAGCCTATGCCCGCGATTTAGCACGGAGCGATACGCAGTGGCTACCACCACCTCAAGAGCCGTAAATACGCGCGGCGTGGTATTAAGTACACTCGTGGTTTTAACAATGTGGATATGGGGATTGGCCAGCGCGCTGTTCTTCATTCGTTGGCATAGTGTAGAACGCCCTACCCCACCTATTCGACAAATTTTCCCCTATGGTATGATGCGCGTTGGCGTTGATGCTAGCTTGCCGCCCTTTGCTGTTGCAACACGTGAAGACTTATTTGGGTTAGATATAGATATTGCAAAAGAAATTGGGAAGCGCTTGAACGTTCCCGTGCAATTTATCAATATGGGCTATGATGGCCTGTACGATTCCTTGCGCGCCGACCAAGTAGATGTTGTCATATCTACACTAATTATTGACCCAACCCGTACCGCTGAAGTGCGTTATAGTGAACCTTACTTTAATGCAGGGCTACTGCTGGTTAGTCCGTCCGATACCCCGTTAACAACAATGCGTATGGTATCGGAAAAGCGTTTAGCTTATGAATTTGGCTCGGCAGCAGATAGCGAAGCGCGGCGGTGGCTGCGGCGGATACCACCTTTTACGCTGATGCCCTACGAATTGCCAGAATATGCACTGGATGCAGTGCGTTTAGGCGAGGCGGAAGCGGCGCTCATCGATGCAACAAGTGCTCTGCTATATTTCAACCAGCATCCTGATTGGAACGCAAACTATGTT
>WGEI01000467.1 GCA_015492875.1 Anaerolineae bacterium
CCGCTACAACGAAAATATCAGCTCCCCATTGCGCCAATTGCTCAACGGCTTCCGCTTCTTTACGCAGGCTGTGCGGCTGTAGTATCGGGATGCCCGCTTCTTGCGCCACGATTTTAATTGGCGATGGTTGGATTTTGCGTTTGCGCCCTACTGGACGGTCTGGTTGGGTGACAACGCCAACCACATCATAGTGCTCAATAAGTGCTTTTAAGGTGGGAACGGCAAAATCTGGTGTGCCCATAAAGACGATGCGTGTCATACTGTATCGTTCCTTGTTTGTCATTTGTCCGCGTGGTACTATCCGATTTCAAATATCAGTTGTTGACCTTACTAGAAGCCTTGTTATTTTAAGCTTTGCTGTGGATAGTGTCTATGTTGACTAAAAAATGGCAACTAGCGGACCCCATGCCTCGCGAACTAGTTCGCCGTTATAAAGGGATGAGCGCTATTCTCGCTCAGGTACTTTATAATCGTGGTTTTCACACACCGGAGGAAGCCATCAAATTCCTCTCCACCAGAAAATTGGCGCGCAACCCTTTTCAAATGAAAGGCATTTCTCAGGCGGTTTCTCGCATTCGGCAAGCAATTAAAAACAAAGAGAGGATCGCCGTTTATGGGGATTATGATGCCGATGGCGTGACCTCCACTGCGCTAATGTTGCAAATTTTACGCGCATTTGATGCTGATGTCATCGCTTATATCCCCAACCGTTTTGCGGAGGGCTATGGGTTAAATATCCCCGCGTTAGAGGGACTTGCCTCAAAGGGGGTTAAACTGGTTATTACCGTAGATTGCGGCATTCGCTCGGTTGAAGAGGTAGAAGCGGGTAAAGCTGCTGGGTTAGATATGATCATCACCGACCACCATTCAATTGGCCCAGAAATCCCCAACGCCCTCCCTGTGATTAACCCTAAACAAGAAGATTGTCCATACCCCGAAAAAATGCTTGCTGGGGTAGGGGTGGCCTTCCGTTTAGCACAAGCCTTGCTGCGCGCTTCAGCCCAAAATGGCTTGCGCCCCCGCCGCCCTATTGTTGAACAAGATTTGCTGGATTTAGTGGCCATTGGCACTGTTGCAGATGTTATGCCGCTGAACCATCTAGAAAATCGCGTGCTTGTCCGCGCTGGCTTAGAGGTTATTAGGCGAACCAACCGCCCCGGCATCAAGGCGCTATTAAAAACCGCTGGCGCAAAACCTGAAAACGTTGATGCCACCACTATCGGTTTCATCATTGGCCCTCGCATCAACGCTGCTGGACGTTTGGATAGTGCCATGCTCGCCGTTGATTTGTTGCTTGCGGAGTCTGAAGAAGAGGCTACTCAAAAAGCCCAAGAACTAAACGATTTGAACCAACGGCGCCAAAAGTTTACTCGTGAAGCGCGCGCCTTGATTGACGCCCAAATTGCCGATGAGCTAGAACATGGCTTGCCACTTATCTTCGCTGGCGATGATTCCTTGCCAGAAGGTATCGTTGGCCTTGTGGCTGGCCGTTTAACCGAAGCCCATTACCGCCCATCAGTTATCTATACTCGTGATGAAAGGGAAGCGCGCGCCTCTTGCCGCAGTATTCCCGAATTTGATATTACACATGCCTTAGACCAATGCGCAGGTCTCTTAACCAAACATGGCGGTCATAGTCTGGCTGCTGGCTTCACTGTTCCTAATGAGAATCTCCCTGTTTTACAAGAGCGTTTGACCGCTTTAGCTGCAGAAGTTCTCTCTGGGCAAATACTGCAACCATCTATTCACATCGATTGTGAAGTTAATTTTAGGCAGCTGACATATGCGCTCATCGATGAATTGCGCCAGCTAGAGCCAACCGGGCATGGCAATCCCGCACCACTGTTCATAACCCGCAATGTAGAGGTGATAGGAGAGCCTCGCACGGTGGGACAGGATAATCGACACATCAAGCTCACCTTAGGGCAGGGCAATTCACGTATTGATGCTATTGGCTTTCGGTTAGGAGATTGGGCGAAAGACATACCTAATTTTATCGATATTGCTTATTATCTAGAACTCAATCAATGGAATGGGCGAAAAAGCCTTCAGCTTAATTTGCAGGATATACGCCCCGCAGGAGAGATGGGATGAAACGGCTTTTCAGTGCGCTATTGCTCCTAATTCCCGTTTTACTTGTCTTCGCACAAGATGAAGCAGCTATTCCCCCACCAGAAAATGCCTTCGGCATCATTGAAGGCTTTTGGTTACCAGAACGCGCCTGCGAACTGGGCGTGGGCTGGGAACGCATCATTTTTGATTGGGTGCAACACCAGCCAACTGGGCCAGAAGATTGGCATACACTAGGGGTGGATGACCGTTGGCTAAAAACGGCCAGTGACTGCGGGCGAGAGGTTGTCGCCTTGCTCAAACGCACACCAGAATGGGCGACGGATGGCGTGCCCAATGCCGGTGTGCCTCGTGGCCTCGATTTGCCAATTGATGACCCCAACAACTATTGGGCGAACTTTGTCCGCCGCACAGCAGAGTATTATGCCAGTCGTGGCGTTAACCGCTTCATTATCTGGAATGAGCCAGATATTGAAGCAGGTACTTATGGCTTTGAGTTCGAAGGGGGCGTAGAAGAGTATTATCAGTTGTTGCGTGTGGCCTATCTTGCGGCAAAGCAAGGCAATCCTAATGCTGTGATTCATGTCGCAGGCATGACCTATTTCCATGATACTATTGCAGGTCGCCGCCTTTTCCTCGACCGCCTTCTAGAGCGTATCACTGCCGACCCGCAAGCGCCTCAGTATAACTATTATTTCGATACTGTGACCTTACATATCTACTTCCGCTCAGATACCGTTTTTGACCTTGTGCAGCAAACCCGTGAATTGCTCGATAGCTATGGTTTGCAGGATAAAACGATCTGGATTAATGAGACCAATGCCGCGCCAACGGATGACCCATCATGGCCAGTAGAGCGCCCGGTCTTTCAGCTCAACCTTGAACAACAAGCCGCTTTTTTGACGCAGGCTGCCGCTCTTGGCTTGGCCGCAGGGGCAGAACGCATTGCAGTTTACAAGCTCTATGACCAGATGTTGCCGTCAGGTGGAGAGTCTTTCGGCATACTCAGCCCTGCAGACCAATCGCCACGCCCTGCCTTCTACGCTTGGCGAACAGTTGTCGACTTATTCCGTAACGTCACAGCTGCCGATAGGGAATATAGTGAACTTCTGGATGTCGTTCGCTTAAACCACACTGATGACCATGAAACACTGGTCTTATGGGCAAAAACAGAGACGCCAATTACCGTTTTTATCCCCGCCACAGGTACAAAGGCGCGCCTTGTCGATCAATATGGTAATATAACCATAGTATGGCCTGAGAATGGGGGGTATTTAGTTGACTTACCACCTGCTATCTGCAATGATGTTGATGGTTGCCCTGTTGGTGGTGCTGTCCGTATGCTTATTCAGCCACAAGGCACAACCACACTTCAGCAAATAACGTCGTCCGGTGAACAATCTTTACAGTTTGAGTAAATGGGTTTTAGAGGAGTATAGTCCTTTGTCCGCAATGAATACACAAGATACAGATAACGCTGCCTTCGCTAAGGAAATGAGCTTTTCCTATGGCGGGCAGGCTGTTATTGAAGGTGTGATGATGCGCGGCGCACACAATGCCGCCATTGCCGTTCGCAACCCTAAAGGCGAAATCGTTGTTCATGAGCAATCATTGAATGCCACCCTATATCGTGGCCGCATCAGTAAAACTCCATTTCTGCGTGGCCTCGTTTTGCTATGGGATGCGCTGGGGTTGGGGATGCGCGCTTTGCTTTGGTCTGCCGATGTCGCCATTGGGGAAGACGAAGAGGTGAATTTCAATGGCCCTATTGGTTGGGTAACTGTGCTGTTTGCGCTGGTTTTTGGCATTGGCTTGTTCTTCATTTTGCCCACGCTTGCTGCCTCCGGTTTAGAGTCCGTATTAGGGCTAACAGAAGAATCATTCTTAGTCAATTTACTCGAAGGCTTTGTGCGCTTGTTGCTTGTGGTTGGCTATATTTGGGTGATTGGCTTTATGCCAGATGTTAAACGCCTGTTTGGCTATCATGGTGCAGAGCACAAGACAATTAATGCCTATGAAGCCGGTGCAGACCTGACCCCCAACACTGTTGCGAAATATCCTATCGAGCACCCACGTTGTGGCACGGCATTTTTGCTCAATGTCGTTCTAGTGAGTGTTTTGGTGTTCTCTGTATTAGGACGCCCAGCTTGGTGGGTGCTAATTATATCACGAGTTGTGCTCATTCCAGTAATCGCTGGCATTTCATATGAGTGGCTCAAATTCACCGCCGCCAATTTGAACAATAAGTTCATTCGCTGGCTCATTATCCCGAATTTAGCGCTGCAACATTTAACCACCAACGAGCCAGATGCGGGTATGATTGAAGTGGCGATTGTCGCCTTCAAACGTGTGCTGCTTTCAGAAGGGCTTTTGCAGGAAGAAGAAGCCACAATTCCTGACCCGAAACCAGAGTTTGTTTCCCCCACATTTGCTGCGGGAGATTGATAACAAGGTCTGTGAAAAGAGGCACACTGCTTAAAAGTGAGCCTCTTTTTTATATCTACACTGGCCTATGTATTAACCATGTCTCCCAAGCCCCCGTTCGGGTTTGCTCTGCGGGTTTTTCCCAGATAATTTTACTGCCAAGTATCGTTTGACGGAACAGTGATTCAATTGCCTCTCTGGTATAGTGCATCATCCGCTGGCGATGGGTGGCTGCTGTGATACCAGCGCCGAAGGGTATCGGCTTTGCTGGTGCATTAAACACAAAACTCGCGGGTTTGTTTTCTGGCAAAGCTAGATATTTTAGCCATTGATAATTCTCTTGATAGGTGAGGGCATAAGTGACCCCATACCCAAAGATGATAATATGGTCAACATCTGGCTCCATCAATGCAATGCTACGATTTAGCGCTTGAACATCATCCGGCAAAATAATCTCTGCAATCAATTCACCTTGTTGGCTGCGCGCTTTCACTTTTTGATAAAGTTCCTGTGCGGCACTTACCACACGCTGATGAGCATCGCTCCAAATATGCCAATCTTCTGGCTTGCTATTGGCCAAAAGTGGGTGGCTTAAAGTGAATACGCCCGCACCAATCCAGATAACCCCCAGTCGTTGTTTCCCCCATCTATTGAGAATTTCTCGCTGCACTTCATGGCTAAGCTCACGATATTCAATCACTTCGTCGGGGATGCCTCTGTTCGTGAGGGCTTTGGCGAACATTCGCTCTGCCCCAGTTAATTGATACCCAACTTCTTCGTTTCGCTTTGCGGCTAAAATCGCTTCAATGATGGCTGAAAGGGAGGGTTCTTCCTTGAATGGGCCAATTTTCAACGTGGCTAATGCCCGCATCGGTAGCGCCGCCAACTGATGATACCATTTGACGAAATTCTCTAATTCTGGCTGTTCCCTTTTCATAAAATTCTCACCTTTGCTCTAAGCACTTATAAATTATCCCCCCTCAGCCATACGTTTGAGTTCGTAGAGTTTCGTCAATGCTTCTAACGGGCTGAGTGCATCGACATTCAAAGTGCGCAAAGCCTCTAGGGCAGGATTATCTGGCGTTTCAAAGAAGCTTAATTGTTGCGGCACTGTCCCATCATTATGTTGCTTTGCGGATGGCAATTTGAAATCGCTGCCTTCACGTTCAAGCTGCTCAAGTAGCTCTTTGGCTCGCTCTACAACCGGTCTTGGCATGCCTGCAAGTTGGGCGACATGGACCCCATAGCTACGGTCTGCGCCGCCGGGCACAACTTTATGTAAAAAGACAATGTCCTCGCCGCGTTCACTCACTGCAACATTGTAATTGCGGCATCGGGGCAATATGTTCGGTAGTTCGGTTAATTCATGATAATGCGTGGCAAATAGTGTTCGGCAATTGAGTTGCGGGTGGTTGTGAATATATTCAATGACCGCCCGTGCAATGGCTAAACCATCATAGGTCGATGTGCCTCGCCCAATTTCATCTAAAATGAGTAAACTCCGCTCAGTGCTACCAGTGAGTAGCCGCGCCGTTTCTACCATCTCCACCATAAAGGTGCTTTGCCCGGCATGAATTTCATCCTGGGCGCCAATCCGCGCGAATATACGGTCAACTAATCCAATCGTTGCTTCATCCGACGGCACAAAACTGCCGATTTGCGCCATCAAGGTGATGATAGCCACCTGTCGGATATAAGTAGATTTACCCGACATATTGGGGCCAGTGATGATATGTATACGCGATTGCTCATCAAAAGCCGTATCGTTAGGAGTATATCGCACCCCGCCTTCCAGCAATTTTTCCACAACAGGATGCCGTCCCCCACGAATATCGAGGATGTTCTCCTCAGATAGGGTGGGGCGGCAATAGCCTTCACGCATGGCCACTTCTGCCAGTGAAACGAAAACATCCAAATGAGCAATAGCGCGTGCCGTTCGGCTAATGCGGTCGCCGTGTTGCCCTAACTGTTGTAAGAGTTCATCAAAGAGTTTGCGCTCAACCGCTAAAATCTCTTCTTCCGCATTCAGCACCAGCGTTTCATACTCTTTTAGCTCTGGTGTGATATAGCGTTCCGCATTCACCAGTGTTTGTTTGCGGATATAGTCATCCGGCACTTTATCGGCGTTGGCTTTGGTGACTTCAATATAATAACCGAAGACCTTGTTATAGCCCACTTTAATTGTAGGAATACCTGTCCGCCGCCGCTCTCTCGGCTCTAAATCGCGTATCCATTCCCGCGCTTCACGAGTGCGCTCCAAGACTTCATCTAAGACTTCCGCATATCCGGGGCGGATAACCCCAATGGTGTTGAGCGTCGCTGGCGGCTCATCATTAATTGCTTGTCCAATAAGGTCAATCACATCCTCGCAGGTATCCATGCTCTGTGCCAAAATGTTCAACGCGGGCAAATCGGCGACTAACGTTTGTATATGAGGGATAACCATCAAGCTATCCCGTAGCCCTAGCAAATCTCTTGGGCTAGCTTTACCAATGACCACTCGATTGACTAACCGCTCAACATCCGACACTTGCCGCAACAATTCCCGCAGTTCTGCGCGTAATGGTTCATCATCGGCCAAGCTCTCCACAGCATCAAGGCGGCGGTTTAGACGGTCAATATCGAGCAAAGGTTGCGTGAGCCATTGCCGCAGCAAACGCGCCCCCATCGCAGTTACCGTGCGGTTGAGTATGCCCAACAAACTGCCATGCATTTTGCGGCTACGGAGCGTCTCCGTAATTTCTAGGTTGCGCCGTGTAAATGGGTCTAGCACCATAAAACTTGTGGTGGTGTAGGTGCGTATCGAAGTGAGCTGGCTTAGCTGGTTCATTTGTGTTGCGCGCAAATATTGGATAATCGCGCCAGCCGCCGCCACCGCATACGGCTTATCGCCCAGCCCATAGCCGTCTAATGTCGCTACGCCAAATTGCTCGCGTAAGTTATCAGCAGCATTTTTGTACTCGAATTGCCAATCGGGCAATGCGGTAAGATGTATCCCCTCTGGCATGGTGGCGCCCCGTTCCGCCCATACCTGTGGCATAATGACCTCGCGTGGCGATAGACGCGCTACTTCCTCGAAGACCCAAACTGCGGTATTTTCGCCATTAAATTGCGTAGTTGCAAATTCCCCAGTAGAAATATCCGCATAGGCCACGCCAGCCTGATTCCACTCCCCCGTTTCGGGATTGCCAACCGGCAAGATGGCCATGAGATAGTTGGGGCGGTCTTCTGCGAGTAGTTCCGGTTCAATCACTGTTCCCGGTGTAATGACTCGCGTCACAGCGCGCTCTACCAGCCCCCTGCCAGTTGGCTCAGTGACTTGCTCACATACCGCTACGTGATACCCCCGTTCAATGAGACGCGCAATATATGTATCAACAGCATGATGGGGCACACCAGCCATCGGCACACGCTTATTCTTGGCGACTGGGCGACTGGTGAGCGTTAAATCCAATTCTCGCGCTGCGATTTCTGCATCTTCATCAAACGTCTCGTAAAAATCACCTAACCTGAAGAAGAGAATACAATCAGGATATTGACTTTTTATCTCTAGGTACTGCCGCCGCAAAGGCGTTTCGCGAGCCATAAGTTATTCCTCTAAATCCACTTTCGGGGCTAAACACACTGTATCAATGGCGCATAATTGGGTATTCTAACAGCGTGCGTTTTTCGCTTCAACTGTCATGTGGAACATATAATCTACACAGGGAATAGACCACCATGAGCGAAGTCATTATAGGCGTAGACTTAGGCGGTACAAAAATTCGTGCCGCCCGTTTAGATGCAAAGCTCAACATTCTAGAGCGTCAGGAAACGCTTACACAGGATGAGGAAGGCTTAGAGCCTACCTTAGGCCGCATTAAAGCGATGATTGAAGCTGTATGGCCTCAAGACGACACAAAAATCGCTGGCATCGGCATCTGCGCGCCCGGTCCATTAGACCCTGAAACGGGTGTTGTGGTTGCACCTCCCAATTTATACGGTTGGCATCATGTCCCGCTTGGTAGCATCCTGCATGAAGCTTTTAATGTGCCTATCTATGTAGGTAATGATGCCAACGTAGCCGCACTTGCCGAAACGACGCGCGGCGCAGCGCAGGGCTTCCGTCATGTCATTTTCATCACGATTAGCACCGGTATTGGTAGCGGCATTGTTGTTGATGGCCGTCTATTGCTTGGGAAATCTGGCCTAGCCGCAGAATTTGGTCATGTGCCGATTATCGCCTATGGCGTCGTTTCTTCTGTAGAGCGTGAAGGCTCAGGCACGCATCTCGCCCGCAAAATGCGAGAGCGCCTAGAAGCTGGCGCCCCTTCTCTCGTGAGTCAATTGGTTCATGGCGATTTAGACAAAATTGATGCGAAGATTATCGGGCAAGCTGTAGCGCAAGAGGATAAGCTCGCTATAGAAGTGGTGCGCGAGGGGGCTTATCGTGTTGGCTTGGGTGTCGTGGGGCTATTGCACCTATTTAACCCAGAGATTATCGTCATCGGCGGTGGCGTTAGCAATATGGGCGCTGTCATTTTTGAGCCTGTTTGGGAAGCTGTAAAAGCGCATACCCTCGATGAAGCTTACTGGCAGGATTTGAAAATTGTGCCCGCCGCGTTACAAGATGATGTCAGCATTGTTGGAGCTGCTGCGCTTGTATTAACG
>WGEI01000468.1 GCA_015492875.1 Anaerolineae bacterium
CGTTTTATTCGCTCTGGCCTTTATTACATTCCAGCGGTGTCAGAGTTACTGCTGGAGGTTACCAATTTATTCCGTCAAGAAATTGCCGATCAAATCATGCCGCCAGAACCGCCTTCTAGCAAATTGAGCGACATCATCGAGACATTAATGAAGTGTTGGGAAAGACAGCAACTCGTTCAAGTTCATTATCGCCGCTTGAATTCGCAACGTACGACCCGCCTCGTCGTCCAGCCATGGTGGTTTGAGCCTGCGGTGTGGTCTGATGGGTTTTATTTGCTTGGCGGTTTGGTGCGCGCTGATGATGTTAGTCCTATTACCCTGAAGCTGGAGCGTATTCAAAAAGTAGAGCCGCTCAAAGAGCGTTTTGAACGCCCCCCAGCAGAGGATGTTCTTGATTTAATCAAAACAACTTGGGGCATCTGGAGCGGTGAAGATGTGCTGGTGCGATTGCGCTTTCACTATCGCCAGTTAGACCGCCTGAAAGAGACGCGCTGGCATCCTTCTCAGCGTCTGTATGAAGATGAACAAGGTTATATCATCTGGGAAGCAGAGGTGGCAGAGCCTCAAGAAATGCTCCCATGGATACGCGGCTGGGGGGCTGATGTTGAGGTTTTAGATCCAGACTATATTCGGCAACAGGTCGCCGCAGAAGCGGAAGCTTTAGCCCGTTTGTATGGGCGTGCTGATAATAACCGTCCTAGTTATTTTTAGAGGAGACAATGTATGGGAACGCGCTCACCTTATCGCTATCAGCAAAAAGTCCAAGATTTATATTTAGAACGAGATGCTAACATTATCTTGCAAGCCCCTACAGGTGCTGGCAAAACGCAAGCTGCTTTAGAGCCGGGAATTCTCGGATTTCATGAAACAGATAACTATGACGGTGATTACCCCACCCGTTTAGTTTATGGCGTGCCGATGCGCGTTTTAGCCAGCAGTTTTGTGGAAGAACATCGCGCAATTGCAAAATGGTTGCCGGGAAATACAGAATGGGATGATACTTGGGAGCCTACTATCCAAACGGGCGAGCGCCCAGAAGATAAAATGTTTGAAGGGCGGGTGATATTCGCCACTGTTGACCAGATGCTCGCCAGCTTTCTCAACTTGCCTTATGGCTTACCCAAACGGCTAGGCAATATCAATGCCGGGGCGCTGATTGGTAGCTATCTCATTTTTGATGAGTTTCATCTATACCCCCGTCAACAAATGATGCTCACCGTTTTGGCGATGTTGCGAATGCTGCGCGGGATTTCGCGCTTTACTTTGATGACGGCTACCTTTTCCGCCCCCTTATTAGATAGTTTGGCGCAACTGTTAAAGGCCGAAGTTATCGCCGAGCGTGAAAATGAACCACTTTTTAATGATGTGACGAATATCCAAACCCAAAAGCGCTATTGGTATGCCCATCAAGAGGAAACGCTGAATGTTGAGAGCGTACAACGCTGCATTGGTGATAGCCGACGCACGTTGATTGTATGTAATACCGTCAATCGTGCCCAAGCCCTCTACCTCAAGCTCAAAGAAGCTTTGCCTGACCACGAAGTTATCCTTTTACATTCGCGTTTCTATAAGCACGATCGCCAAGCAATTGAAAAAAAGGTTTTGGCGCGCTTTGGTAAAACGGTGGATGCCGCCACATTAGAGCGCCCAGTCGTCTTAGTCGCAACTCAGGTAATTGAAGTTGGGCTGGATATGAGCAGCGATGTGCTCATTACGGAATGTGCCCCTGCGGCTAGTTTGATACAACGGGCAGGGCGCTGTGCCCGCCGCGCCCACGAAGAAGGGCATGTACATGTTTTTCTGCCACGTGATGAAGATAGTGGCGAAGTGAGTTTTGTGCCATATGTTAGTCCTAACCAACAAGGTGTTGATGACGGCCTCAAAGAGGTTTGCGAACGCACTTGGTCTGCCTTGCGGGAGCATTTTGACGGCGTTCAAATGGATTTCAGCAAAGAGCAGGCTTTCATCAACCTTGCCCATAGCGAACATGACGAGGCATTTGTTCGAGGATTAGAGGCAAAGGTTGAAGGGCGTATTGACGGGATTACTCAATGTATGGCGAAACCTGAACTTGGATATTTAGGCGACTTCATTCGTACCAATACGACAGTATCGCTTTATATCGCGCAAGAGCAAGACCCTAATAAAGATGACTTGCTCACGGAAAAGCCCTGGCGTTATGAGCCATTTAACATGAGTAAAGGGCAAATAGGCCGTCTTCTTGAGCAACCGCAGGGCACATTGTACTTTGCAATTGAAGAGCAAGTTGAAAAAGAGGTTGAAGAAAGACCTTATGTGCAGGCTGTCTATCGTTGGCAAAAAATTAGGGATAAAAACGAAGTTTATAATCCTAAAGCGCAAATGTTTGCCGCCTCTCCTGATATGGTGAGTTACACTGCAGAGACAGGCCTTCTCCTAGAGGCGGGCATTCACCCTGCGGCAACTTCTCCCCTCGTTCAAGTGCAATCGTGGGAGAGGCCGGATTACCATGCAGAATATTATCATGAGCATATTCGCGGGTTGTATCGCGCTTATACCAAACCGTTGGGGCGGGTAGATAATGCGCCATGCCGTATCCCCCTGCGGCGAGAAATGCGCTATCCCTTAAAGCGTTTATGTCGTTTGTTCGGCTTATCTCCAGAAGACGGTGAGGAAGTCATGCGGTTAATGATAGCCTTGCATGATGTGGGTAAGTTGAACCGCCCTTGGCAAGAGTGGGCGCAACATTGGCAAGTTTACCGCCATGAGCAAGGTTTTGATATTCGCAAGCCTTTAGGTAATAACCCTCTAGCGCATACCGATTTTAACAGCGATGATGAAATAGAGCGTGAGTTGCAAAAGCAATTCAAGCACCCATCTCGTGGCACGCATGCTGTGGAGAGCGCTCAGGCGATGTCGCCGCTCATTCGTGAGCTATACGATGACAATGAGTATCTGTGGGAAGCCGTCTCCCTCGCCGCTGTTATGCGCCACCATACGCCCACTGCGGAGTCCTGTAAGGAATTCGACATGGTGGATGAAGGATATGAAGCGATTGCACGAGCTTTGCAGGAGGTCGGTTTTCATGAGGATAGCCAGCGTTTTGCAGAATCGATTAAGCCGCGTTTTGATAAGAGTGGCGTTGCTTTATCCGATGCGATTAAAGAGCTGTTGCCGAATAAAACCAATTATTTCAAATATCTGCTCTACTTGGTGATGGTGCGTATTTTACGCCTAGCCGATCAACGGTCTGCTATAGCTTTACGCGCTATCGAAGGCGTAGAAACTCGATAATGATTGAGCGTGAGAAAGGCACGATGATGAATAGATTAACGCTTTTTATACCCAAAGACACCGATTGGATGCGTTCTACATTCATTGCTGTGGGGCTAGCGTCTCTGCTTTATGAACTATTGCCGGTGGGAAGCGGTATGGAAGTCCGTATTAGGGATTTAGGAAGCGCCTATCAGGTGACGAGCGGCATGGAGCTAGAGGCCTATCGTACTCGCGTACAAGAGCGGGGATATTTGCCCCCCTTGCTGCCTGCTTTAGTCAAAAAATACACCCCAGCAGAGCAAAGGGCAATTGACCAAAGCGATGATCCGGAGGCGGAACGCCAGCGCATTCGCCAACAATATGTCCCGCAAGGGTTTTTAGGGACTATTGTCGATTATGTGGCAGAAAAGAGCAAGCCTTCGCGCCATATTCTTTCTAAAAAAGACGAAGTCCAAGAAGGCGCGCCTTCTGTTCGCCCTCCCGATTATCCCCTATGGGAACATGTGCTATCAAATTTTGGTAGCGGGAAGGGTATCGATGGATACCGTAAAGTATTGCGCTTATGGCATATTCATCAAGGTGAAAATGCCCTAAAGCTCTTCGATTTAATCATTGATTTTTATGGTGGTCAATTAGAAGAGCCAGAGGAAGCGCTTAAAATATGGAAGAAATACGTGCGCCCACAACGTGAAGAGGCCAATGGCAATGTCACGGCTTTGTCTATCATTGCGCCTACGGCATCTAAGGGCGTGTTTTCCCCTTCCGCTGCGAGCTATCAGGGTGGCAAACAGCTGAAGACCTTCTGGTTGGAGAGCTATCTCAACTGGGCCGGATATATGGAAGTGGGCATGCCCTTCCGCTCCGGTAGTGATGCGCTGATGTATTATCCTCTGCCACAGGATATTACGTTTTCAAACTTACGTCACCTCATTAACGAGTATCGAGCATCCCCTCTCACCGCTGCTTTATACCATTACGCCTTCAGTTATCCCCGTGCCAAACTCGATATTCTCAGCCAGAATGTGTTTTATCAAAGCATGGTTGAACATCTTCTGAGCAATCCGCCTGAATCGCGCCATATTAATCTCATCAGTGGTTTGGTGGGCTACTACTATAAGAACTTGACATCGCACACGCCCTTTGATGAGGTGACGTTCCGCTTGCCGCCGTGGTTGCCCGATGATGCCGATGACGAAGTATTAGAACACGCGCAAACACTTCTAAAAGAGCATCACAATATCATATCGGCATTACGTGGTGAATTTGCAGAAGATTTATCTATTTTGGCCGCTTATCGTCGTTTTATCACACATGGCGAGCCAGAAGCATGGATTGATTTCTGCATTCAGTATAACCAGTATCGCTTCTCAAAATTGCTGGAGCAATCTTGGTTACCTTTGTTGAGTTTAGAGTTATTGGAGGAAACACTAATGAATCAAGAAATACGTGACTACCGCCCCATTTTGCAAAATCCGGGCTTTCGCAACATTGCCAAAGCCATACGGAGTTGCACAGTAGACCTGCGCTATTGGAAAGATGTCAAAAATCAAAAT
The DNA here is from genome assembly GCA_015492875.1 of Anaerolineae bacterium. Lineage (GTDB taxonomy): Bacteria > Chloroflexota > Anaerolineae > Aggregatilineales > Phototrophicaceae > S146-30. The sequence continues at coordinate 4,809 of WGEI01000468.1, forward strand.
ACCCAATTCAAAGTGCGACATGGTCTGGGGGCAGATTTGCTGCGTGTTGCTCATGATGCTGAGCGTTTCGTGGAGACGTTAAGCGATTTTGTTCATGATTACACGCGGGAAAGCGCCAATGTCCAAGCCCAATTTGGGGAAACACGCCCCTTTATCACTGTTGATGACTTGGAAGATGTCATTGGTTTAGTCAGTGAATATGGTTCGCGCGTTGTGGCGAGCCTGCTGGTAGCTGCTGGTTATGCCTCAGACTACCAACGCAAAGAACAATCGGCCTAAGGTATTTCGAGAATCTATAAGGAGCTTAAACATGAACCAAATCAAAACCGTTTCAATTTCCGCCCGTGTTTTAATCGATATGCACGCCCTCAATAATGAAGGCAGCGAGAGCAACCGTTTGATGACCCGTCAAGTGGGTATTGTGACGCCAGCTGTCGATGAACAAGGGGAATCGGGCTATCGCCGTAGCACTGTCAATGCCATTAGCGGCGATATGAATAAACATATATTCATGGATTATCTACGGCATATCGCCCTCGACCGTGGCTTGCCACTATGCCCTGCCTGTGTTGATTTAGACCCCAGCCGTATGATGGCCAATCCGGGCTTTGAAGATTGGGTGAAGAGCAAACCAACTGGGATGGAAATTGTTGATCGCCTCATCTCCTGTACCCTAGATGATATTGGCGGCACGCTCATCACTGCGGGCAGCAATTCCATTAAACGCAAGTCTGCTGTGGAGTTTGGCTGGACGATTGGTTTGCCCGATATTACAGAAGTGCAGGAGTTTATTCATGCCCGCCACGCTGTTCGTCGTGTGACGCGGACGAAAGTGGGTAAAGACGATTCTGAGGCGGCGAAGAAACAGGCCGTTGAGGAGAAAGAGGCCAATCTGGGACAAATGATTTTCGACCGCCCAGCCTCTTCTGGCGTGTATGCCTTTGTGGCGCATATTGATGTGGGCGCTATTGGTTTCAACGATATTAGTGGAGAATACCCAACTGAAGTGCCCTCGTGGGATGGTTCGGCAATGGTGCCAGTAGACCGCGCCTCACGTTTGCAAGCCGCTTTACTTGCACTCGCCCAAACGCTACTTCAACCGCGCGGTGCATTGACCTCTACCCAATTGCCCCATGTTCTGGACGTTGAAGGGTTCATCAGTGTGTCTACCTCAGCAGCATCTGCTCCAATTATCAGCCCGCTGGTGGATGATTATTATCAACGCGCCGTGAGCGTTGCCGAGATGCTTAATCGTATTCACAGCAACTCAGTTGATGTGTTGCCTTTTGCTGGGCAGGCCGCTTTGTTAGAGCAAATGGCCGGTATTATTGATAACGCCGACCCCGGACGTTATGGAGGGTATTAGTCCTATGTGGCTTTATGCCGTCTACGACCCGATAGCGATGTTTGAGCTACGGCCATCGAATGCGACGAGTAGCGGGGGCAAGTCTTTGATTTGCCCCACCCCTTACGCCGTGAAGATGGCCTTGCTGGATTGGTTTGCCCGTAATGAAGGCGTAGATACAGC
>WGEI01000469.1 GCA_015492875.1 Anaerolineae bacterium
GCTTTGACCTTGCGGGGCTATAGCGAGGCAGATATTGAGCGCATTATGTCTGGCAATTTCTTGCGCAAGCTGCGGGAAGGGCTGCCTGAATAGCACAGGGCTAAGCCCTTGTTTGTTAGAAGTCTAGGTTTATACTTAAGGCCTGTTTGTTCTGAGTTTGAGCAGGCCATCTATCATCAAACACACCAAACCGGAAGGTAAGCATGGCTCGGCTGGCACAAATCGGCATTGCACTCGGCAGTTTAGGGTTGGTTTTGGCGTTTATGGGGTTATTCCCCGGCGTTACCGGCTTGCCACCTACCCCCGGCATCGGTGTGGTGCAGGTGATTATGGTGCTCACGGGCTTTGGGTTGCTCATCATCGGGGCGATTATCTACGTCAAGTTCACCTTCTACAGCGGCATCGCTTCCACACTCGCCCAGCAAATAGGCTTACGTTTGGCTTTAACGGGGCTGGTCTTCGCCGCTATGTCTGGCATGGCAGATTTCTTAGGGTTTGGCTCACATCTCCAGCCAGAAACGGGCGATATTTTTCTAGGCCCCTGGCAAGCCTTAGGCCTCATCAGTAGCTTTGTCCTCTCGGCGATTGGGGTACTGATTTACGCGGTCAGCGGGAACTTCCAGCATAACGGTGAAAACTAAAACCGGAGGGGGAACTCCCACCTCCGGCGGATTGCTAAGTTCAAATATAGCTGCTATAGCCCCATTGCCACACGCAAGGCATTACAGGCTGGACAGGTATTATCTGGGCGGATGATAGCATAACCCGCTTGAGGGTCTGCGCCATAGTTGCGGCTGTCCACATTCCAAACAATCAAGAGGCGAATACGGCCACTTTGTCGCGCCAGCGTTACCGCACCCTGTAGCCATTCCGCTTGATTGGCGACCGTCACACCAGATGCCCAATCAAAACCGGGCGGCAATGGCCCATAGCCTTCTGGCGAGAGATAGCCAAGTTCAGTGAAGCACAAGGGTTTATTGGGGAAGATGCTGGCGTAAGTGTTCACCATCGTCTGGTAGTAGCGCGTGTAGTGGCCAGAATTACCGCGTGGATCACCGCTGGTCTGATAGGGCGAAACGATACCCTCATTATAGTGAATGCCCACACAGTCCATGACACTGGCAGCGCCAGCATCGCGCATTTGTGCCAAGTAACGATCATCATCACAGCCCGCAGTAGAGCAGCCGCCAAAGAAGCCAGTTGGTGCAGGCGCGCCGCTAATCACCAATACAGAGGGATTGGCATTCTTGATGGCGGTATAGGCCGCGCGGAGCATCTGGGTATATTGCGCGCCGCTAATGAGGCCGCTTGGCCATTCGCGGTCGATGTTCATCTCATTCCAGACCTCAATGCCATCTGGTCCTAAAGCGGCCACTTGACCAAGGTAATTGGCGAAATCTTGATAGTATTGCGTTGGATTTTGGGCGAGTTCGCTCGGTTCGCCAACAATACCAAGCAGCACTTTGAAGCCACGCGCGCGCGCGCCATCAATCGCCGCTTGTGCGCTCCCTGTGCCTTCGCCACGACGCCAACGCACTTGAATCTTCGCCCAAGTCATGCCTGCACCGCGCATTTGATCTGGGTAGCTAAAGCTGAAGACATGACCGCCCAGCTCAAAACCGCTGGTGACAGCGTTATTGGGCGGGGGGGCACTGCCGCCAGATGTGCCACCGCCAGAAGTGCCGCCACCGGCTGGCGGTGTGCCAGAAATCGTCAACACCTGCCCTACAAAAATAAGGTTAGGATTGGCGATATTATTCAATGCCGCAATTGCTTGGTAGGTTGTACCAAAACGCCGCGCGATATTGGCCAGCGTATCGCCTGGCACCACGGTATACGTCGTTGTGTCGCCGGAGGGCGCGGGCGGTGGGGCACTAGTATCGCCACCATCTTGGGGAGGCGTGGCAGTTGTTCCGCCACTTGTTCCAGGAATAACGAGCTGTTGACCAACAAAGATTAAATTGGGGTTGGTAATATTATTCTCTGCAGCAATCGCCTGCACGGTAACGCCATAGCGCAATGAAATGCGGAATAGATTTTCGCCCGGCGCTACTGTATGA
>WGEI01000470.1 GCA_015492875.1 Anaerolineae bacterium
CGCCTCATCAACTACAAGGGCAACACCGCCCGCTCTATAGATGACCTCATCGCTTATTGGGAACATTACAGCGCAGGCGGTCAAGAGCGCCCGCTTTTTGCCTTTTTGAACCTCATGGGCACACATTTGCCCTATCGCCCGCCACAGGCCTATATCGATAAAATCAACCCCCAGCTCAAACATGATAAACGCGCCTACCGCTTCATGGCGCGCTTCAATGCCGATGCCGCCCGTTGGGCTAGCCCCACCGACCCGCCGCTGACAGAGTGGGAACGGGCTGTGCTCGATGATTTTTACGATGCAGAGATTGCTCATCAAGATTATCATGTTGGGCGTTTGTTAGACTACTTGAAGCGCAGTGGCGCGCTAGATAATACGCTGGTGCTCATCGCTGCCGACCATGGGGAAGGGCATGGCGATCATGGCTTTGTGGGGCATAGCTTCGTCGTTTATCAAGAGCTGGTGCACGTGCCCTTGATTGCTTATCATCCCGACCGCTTCCCAGTGGGGCATACGGTAGCCACCAATATCTCCACCCGCCGCCTCTTCCATACGGTGCTGGATGTGACTGGCGTGCCGGCGCCAACAACGCGCGGTGATGTCGCCACGCTATCATTAGCCCGCACCGCCACCACCGATGAGACCGATAGCGAGGGCGGTGTCGCTTTTGCCGAAGCCATCCCCCCGAAAACGTTCCTCAGCGTGCTTGAATACCGCAACCCCACTTTGATTGAACGGCTAGCCCTGACGCAGGTACGGCGTGGCATTTACGATGGCGCACATAAATTGGCTATGGTTGGCGGGCAGGTAGAAGGCTTATTTGATGTTTCTCATGACCCCCAAGAAGTTCAGGATATGTCGCAAGAACAGCCCTCTACGGTGGCCGTGCTCCAGCAGAAGCTGCAAACCTTTGTCGCCACTGCCGAAAGCCAACGCGCCGTTGTTGGCGAGCTGACAGTGAGCCAAGAGGTGGAAGACAACCTGCGCGCGCTCGGCTATTTTGAATAGCAATTGGCAGGGCAGGGGCAGCAGTGACTTCGCCCCTGTCTTTTTCCCGTCGCCTCCATCATCAATTCGCCTCATAAGCCTCTACAGTGTACAATGGTCGGCAATATCTGCTTTTCTACATACTGAAGGGGGTAGAGAATGCCCGCACGTTTTTTACATTTGGTACGGCATGGACACTATGAAGCTGATGCCGAAGATGCTTTAGGTGGCAGCCTAACCGATTTGGGGCGCGAACAGGCAAAGCGTGTTGCTGAGGCGCTCAGCCCATTGAAGATAAACGCCATTTATAGCAGCAGTCTGCGCCGTGCCCGTGAAACTGCGGAGATTATCGCCGCGAAATGTGGCGACCAAGAAGTGCAGCTCTCTACATTGCTATGGGAATGTGTGCCAACAGTTCCACCGCGTTGGGCGGCTATTATGGCGGAATTGGCCAAACAAGACCCCGACTATGCGCCAGAACAAATCGCCGAAGATCGCAAACGCGCCGACCGTGCTTTTCAACAATACTTCCGCCCGACGAATTCTGGCGACGATGTGCACGAGGTGCTAGTTGCGCATGGCAATATCATCCGCTATCTATTGACGCGCGCGCTTGATGTTGATGAGCACGCATGGTCACGCATGGTGGCCTATCATTGCAGTATTTCCCGCGTGCTCGTTGAGGCCGATGGGCAGATGCTGGTGGTTGGCCTCAACGATGTCGGCCATTTGCCTTTTGAAATGCACTCCGACCAGTAATCCATTTTTAAGTTATAATCAAAGGAAATACTTGTAAGATAATGTAAGACCATAATTTGAGATAGCGAGGTTGGAATGTGGGCGTTCGAGTGATTTATCTAATTCGCAATGGGCAATACGACCGTGACGCACTAGACCCAGTTGACGAACTCAGTGCACCATTAACCGATATTGGCCGCCAACAGGCGCAATTAACGGGGCGTGCGCTCAGCCATTTGCCCATACGCTATGCGCTGTTTAGCCCCTACCAGCAAATGTTTGAGACAATGGAACTCATCACTGCGCCATTGGGCGATATTGAGCGGCAAGAAACGCACCTTTTGCGGCAATACGATTCACTGTCGCAAGTGCCGGGTTCAACCTTGCACCCAGATATTGTGCGCCATTTAGCCGCCAGCCAAAAGCGCCAGCTAGAAGATGCTTTCACCACCTTCTTCAGCCCGGTAGAAGCGCCAATAGAATTGCACGGGCTACTCATTTGCCATGCCAATATCATCCGCGATTTGATTTGCCGCGCTATCGGCGTCAGCCCAGAATCTTGGGCGCATATGATGATTAATCATTGCGGGATTAGCACTGTGGCCATTCTTGAAGATAGTTCGGCAGAACTTGTTGGCTTTAATGATGTCAAGCACCTACCGGAAGAACTGCGCACAGAACATTAAAATATAGTTTTTACCCTCTCCTTTTTTACCTTTCCTCAATTGTTAATACTCAATTCGGTTAATTTTCGGTATTATATAGGTATAGCCTGTGTTGTTCTGATGTGAGAGTTTCAAGTGGACTATCTAGAATTCTATAAACATTTTCACCTTCTATTGCGCGCGGCTTTAGCCGGGCAGCTTTGGTCAGAAGCGCTTGATGCGCTATGTGCGCTTGCGGTACTGTACGTGGATGGCGAACGCTATGAGATGGCCGCTAATGTGCTCGCTGTCATTCGCAATCATCCCTACACGCCGGATGATATTCGCAACCAAGCAGAAGATTTGTGGCTGGAACTGGAAAGCCGTATTTGTCCGCGTGTCCTCGCCGATGCCCAGCAGTATGCTGTGGAGCACAGTTTAGAGCAGGTGATTGCCGAAGTGCTCGCTATCGTTGATTAATATTTCAAGCCTATAGCACCATCGCTTTATTTTCGCCTCCCCAGTTTAATGCCCCCTCATGCCTTTGCTTGTTGCATTGGTCACAAGTGATTGAAACCTTCTAGCCTGATGCTGGTCATGGTTGTTTGTTAGCTCAAAAAGGAGCAGCCCACGACCGCTGAGATGTGGGTAACCCCTTATCTTCGGCGTGGCGCTTATACACGCCATCTAGACTTATTGAACCCAATCTATCACGGTTGCTTAAATGCATCGTCAAAACTTCTTTCGTTTTTCATGGCACAATTCGCCGTACAATGGAGTATAGGG
>WGEI01000471.1 GCA_015492875.1 Anaerolineae bacterium
TGGCACAAGCTATTACAGTGGATTAGTGGGTAAATTCTATATCGAACATATCGCCCGTCTATCTGTTGAGGTGGATTATGGCAGTGAGTACCGTTACCGTGACCCGCTTATCGACGAAAAAACGGCAGTCCTCGCCATCACACAAAGCGGCGAAACAGTCGATACGCTAGCCGCTATGGAAGAAGCACGGGCGAAAAATGCGCTGCTGTGGAGTATTGTCAATGCCATTGGTAGCCAAGCGATGCGTATCGCAGATGGCTATATCACCATGAACGCTGGCCCTGAAATTGGTGTAGCATCTACGAAAGCCTTCACTACGAGTATTGTCGACCAATATCTATTGGCGATTTATCTGGGGCAACTTCGAGGAACGCTGACAGATAGCAAACGACAGCAATATGTCCGTGATATTGCCAAACTGCCCGACCTCATCGGGCGCACATTAGAGCAGGATGAGGCCATATATGACTTGGCGCAAAAGCTATATCACTATACGGATTTTCTGTATTTGGGGCGTGGCATTAACTACCCTATTGCGCTGGAAGGTGCACTGAAGCTCAAGGAGATTAGCTATATCCATGCCGAGGGGTATCCTGCTGGCGAGATGAAACATGGCCCAATCGCATTGATTGATGAGCAAATGCCAGTGGTCACTATTGCGCTTCGAGACGCGCTTTATGAGAAGATGATTAGCCAAATCGAGCAATCTAAAGCGCGGGGTGGAGTTGTCATCGCCATAGCGACAGAGGGCGACGAGTTCATCAGCACGAAGGCCGATTATGTGCTTTATGTACCTGAAACGCCGCCTTTACTCAGCCCATTAGTAGCGGTATTGCCCTTGCAACTGCTGGCATATCACATCGCCGTGCATCGTGGCGCCGATGTAGATCAACCGCGAAATCTGGCTAAAAGCGTCACGGTCGAATGAAACCGATACACAAAAAGCCCGTAGCAAGTACGTTACGGGCTTTTGTTTTTAGAAGCCATATTGACGCAAAACACGGTCTACTGAGACGACATAGCCGCCACCAAAAAGCCGCACATGCACAAGTAAGGGGTAGAGATTGTAAATATCTCGCCGTTCCCAGAAAGCTGGTGAAAGAGTGTGTATTTCACGGTAACTTTCAAAGAATGGCGCATCAAAGGTATTGAAAAGAGTGATAAAAGCCAGTTCAATTTCGAGGTGGCCATAATAGATGGCAGGGTCTAAAAACGCTGTGATGCGATTATTTTTAGCCAAAATGTTGGTCGTCCAAACATCGCCATGCAATAAAGCGGGCTTGTCTGGCTCATCAAGCCAATTGGTCAGGCATCCGGCTAACTTTTCAATACGCGGCAAAAATTCCATAGGCAAACGTCCTGCCTTATAAGCGACCTTTGCCATATATAGTAAACGCGAATCACGGAAGAACGCTAACCATGAATCGGTTGGGGGGTTGGGTTGGTGCAAGCCGCCTATTAGTGTATCGCGTTCAAGGCCATAGCGAGGGGCGGTAATCTGATGTAGCTCAGCGAGTAACTCCGCTGCATGTGCTTGAGATGGGGTGTTAAATACGCTTTGCCCTTCAACAAAAGTCATGATGAGCAAATCGGGGGCATGATGGAGCACATCAGGAACAGGCAATGAGCTATGTTCTTTTAAGTAGATGAGCATATAGCCCTCAATATCTAGCGTTTTATTGGATGACGCCACTTTGACAACTACACGCTCCTCGTTCTCCAAAGTTGCTTGGTAGACTTCGCCTATCATTCCGCCATGTAATGGGGTTATTTGTTTAATAGATTGCCCTAGGATGTGCTCAAGTTTTGTGGCTAATGATGACACAGTCCCCTCCTTGAATATCAAGTATAAGCTATAGCAGAATGGCAAATAGAGCAACGGCCATCTTGACGTTATCCTCTTGAACCTTTATAATTCGCCTTTCGTAGTGAACAGACAAGGGATAAAGGAGCGCACACTGTGGGTCCGCTGCCTAAGCGTAAAGTATCGCGCACCCGTCGCAATAAACGCCGCGCCCATGACGCTCTACCACCGCAACATTTGGTAGAATGCAAGAATTGTGGTGAGTATCATCTGGCGCACCGTGTTTGCCCTAAATGCGGGGCTTATCGCGGCGAAATAGTGCTGGAAGTTGATGAAGATTAATCAACAACCAACTGAAGTTTTTCACCAAAGAATCGTGTTAGAAACACGATTTTTTGATTTCCGCTGTTGCGCATCGTGGCGAATACGTTATGCTTAACAGGCATCATTCAAAAGCCAGAGGAATGACTTTATTATGATGAACTGGACAAAAACTGCGTTTGTATTTCCCGGACAGGGTTCTCAAGTTGTGGGTATGGGTAAAGACCTAGTAGAGGCCTATCCCGTAGCGCGCGAAACTTTTGAAAATGCTGATGACATACTGGGGTTCGGCCTATCTACCCTGTGTTTTGAAGGCCCTGAAGCAACACTCAATGACACGATCAACACGCAACCGGCGCTATACGTCGCAGGTATAGCTACGTTACGCGCTTTACAGCAGGAAGCGCCAGATGCTGTTCCGTCGTTTGTGGCGGGGCATAGCCTTGGCGAATTAACCGCCCTTACAGCGGCGGGGGCATTGGCATTTGAGGACGGCGTTCGGCTAGTGCGAGAGCGTGGCCGCCTGATGAAAGCCGCAGGAGAGCAAAGCCCTGGCGCGATGGCCGCCCTGCTTGGTCTGGACACTGAAGCTGTTTTAGATGTGTGTGCAAAAGCCCGCGAGCAAACCGGTGGTGTACTTGTTTTAGCGAATGATAATTGCCCCGGTCAAATCGTCATTTCTGGAGATAACACGGCTATTGACGCGGGTATCGAACTGGCAAAAAAAGCTGGTGCACGACGAGCGGTGAAACTCGCAGTTAGTATTGCTGCCCATTCCCCATTGATGGAAAGCGCCTCTGCAGAATTTCAAGAAGCGCTTAAGGGCATTGATTTTTCAGAGCCAACAATTCCGATTTATGCGAACGTGACAGCCGCCCCGTTGACAAGCGCAGAAGCGATTCGGGAAGAGTTGAATAACCAGCTCACCCACTCAGTGCGTTGGACAGAATCCGTTCGAGCAATGATTGCTGCTGGCGCCGAGCACTTTGTCGAGTTGGGGCCGAAAGATGTCCTCAGCGGGCTATTACGCCGTATAGACCGCAGCAAAAAAGGTGTGCCGCTAAATAGTGCCGCCAGTATCAAACAATTTATTGAATCAGCTGCTAATTAGCATAAAGGCCTGTTACCAATCGCAGAACCTATGATGGAGGCCGTTAAAGAAAGCGCCAACTAGGCATCAAAGCAACGAAACAATAAACGAGGTGGGCGCACAAAACCCACCCCGTTCTTTTATCCCTTACAGCAATGCTTGTAGGCCTGTGACCATCTGGCTAAAGGCTTTTTCTGTACGTTCGGGCGGTAAAGCATAAGAGAAACGCACCCAATTTGCACCTGCGGGCGAGAAATATACACCGGGAACAACTGCCACGCCGTGCTCTTCTGCCAGATAAGCACCTAACTCGCTGGTGTCTTTATAACCAGCGGCCTCTAGATAAGTTGTCATATTGATGAAAGCGTAATAGCCATCCCCCATCACATATTCAAAACCAGCTTCAGACAGTGCCTGACGTAGGAG
>WGEI01000472.1 GCA_015492875.1 Anaerolineae bacterium
CAAAGCGGTTGAAGAGCGCTATTGGCAAACGCTAGTGCCTGACACTGCCGAAGTAATTGCCGCTTTACAGTTTCTCGGCAAACAAGTCTTCATCATCAGTGGCGGCCTCATCGACGCTGTGAAAGGCTTTGGCCGTCGGCTCGGCGTGCCTTTAGCGAATATCCGCGCGGTGGAATTGGAATATAACGAACTCTCTGGTGAATGGTGGCGCTATCACGAGCCGCAAACCCGCCACGCTCAAACCTATCTTGATTACAATGAAGGGCCGCTCACTATCACCAGCGGCAAGCCAGCAATTATTGAAGAGCTTTCTCAGGGCAAACATGGCCGCCGCCTAATGGTTGGCGATGGTTCGTCAGACCTCGCTACACGTGATAAAGTGGATTTGTTCGTGGGGTTTGGCGGTGTTGTCGCCCGTGATAAAGTACGGCAAGAATCCGAAGTTTTTATATCCAGCCCATCGATTGCGCCAGTTTTAGCCCTTGCTGGTGGGGCTTCCGGTTATACCCGCGTACAGGGGACGCCGTATGAAGAAGTCTTCCGCCGCGCTATTGCTATTTCACTAGACGGCGGTTTAACATTCCGCAATGATGAATTGCGCCAAACATTTGAACAAGCATTTCGCACGGAGTGATGATGACAGCAGCAAAAGGTCGCTTTGATGGCAGTTTTTCGGCCATTGTTTTTGATATGGATGGCTTGCTGGTCAACTCGGAAGTTGTCTGGCATCAAGTTGAAGCGGAGATGTTGGCGGTGCGCGGTCATATCTATACGGATGATGTGCGCGCGCAGGTTATAGGATTGCGCCTCGATGCGTTTTTCGAAAAGCTCAAAACTTTTTATAACCTTGCCGAAAGCATCGAAGCGTTAAGCGCAGAGTTGGTAGAGCGCTTTATAAGCCGTATTCCTGCACAAGTAGAGGTACAACCGGGCGCTCATGAAATTGTGAATTGGGTAGCGGCGCAAGCGATACCCACCGCTATTGCCTCCAGCTCTCCGACGGCGATTATTGATGCCACCGTCGCCCATATGGGTTGGGATGATATTTTCGCTATTCGCTGTTCGGCTGATGATGATGCTTTGGGTAAACCCGCCCCAGATGTTTATCTTCGGGCGGCTCGTCTTTTACATGTTGAACCACAAAACTGCTTGGCATTAGAAGATAGCCTAACAGGGGCGCGGGCGGCAGTGGCCGCAGGGATGACGTGCTTTGCAGTGCCAGATGCTACCCATACTGCGGCAGCGGCTTTTGCAGAGATTACGCCTTATGTCTACCCGAACTTACACGCAGTATTGGTCGATTTACAGCGGCAAATGGACGGAGAATAAACTCATCAACCCACAGGCGGGGGAGGCGCATATTGAACCCATATCACATTGTCATCGCTACTGAATTGACTGATGAGAGCATGGCATTACTGGAGGCTGCGTCGGATGTCACGCTGGAAGTCGTAACGCCAACGTTGCCAGCTGTCCGCGCTGCGTTAAAAAACGCACATGTGTTAATTGCCCGCGAGGAAGTGCCAGTTGATGTGTCACTATTGGACATTGCGCCTCAGCTCAAAATTATTGGGCGTCCTGCTATTGGACTGAATGGCGTTGATATTGAAGCTGCCACAGCACGTGGCGTTATGGTAATGAACACGTCGGGCGTTAGCGCCATTGCTGCCGGCGAACACGCTATTGCACTCATGCTTGCCCTAAGCCGCCGCCTCATCAGCGCCCACAACAGCCTGAAAGAGGGCTATTGGCTACTAGACCGCAAACGGCAGGCCGGCACGCAATTAGCCGGAAAAACGCTCGGCGTTATTGGGTTAGGGCGTGTGGGGAATATTGTCGCCCAGCGTGCGCTCTCCTTTGGCATGGATGTCATTGCTTTTGACCCCTACCTAAGTGAAGAACAAGTGAAGGATAGCCGTATTGTCCTCGTTGGTTTTAAGGAATTGCTCCGGCGCAGCGATTTCATCAGCCTACATGTGCCCGTCACACGAGAAACGCACAACATCATCGATGCAGCAGCACTCGCCCAGATGAAGCGCGGCGTGCGCCTGATTAACACGTCGCATGGCCACGCTTTAGACGAAGCCGCCGTTGCGCAAGCCTTAAAAGATGGCCATTTGGGCGGGGTGGCGGTTGATGTTTACGCCGAAGAGCCGCCATATCATAGCCCCCTTATCGGCCTCGCCAATGTCATTCATACCCCGCATATCGGCGATAACACTATCGAGGCGCGCGAAGACCTTTCCTGCCAGATTGTCGGCCAAATTTTGGATGCCTTGCGCGGCATAGACTACCGCCATATCGTCAATATGCCCTTTTTGCCCGGCGTGGATTTTGAGAGCATTCGCCCCTATCTCACACTAGCTGAGCGCATCGGTTATTTGTTGCATGTGTTAGCGCGCTACCCGGTGCGTCGGGTGGCGGTGGAGTATCGGGGCGAAGAGATGAACGGGCTGACCAAGCCCTTAACTGTTGCCTTATTAAAAGGATTGCTGACCCCTGTTCTTGGCGATACTGTCACCTATGTCAATGCGCCGCTATTAGCCGCCGAACGCGGTATGCAAGTCACACAGGCGAAAGGGCTGAAAACCGCCCCTTATACCAATCTTGTTTCGGCGCAGGTGACGCTAGAAGATGGTGAAGATATTGTCATGGCCGGCACATTGCTCGACCACAAAGAGCCGCATATCGTCCAGATTAACCACTACCGTCTAGACTTTGTGCCAGCAGGCAATTTGCTCGTGATGGGCAGCTACGATAAACCGGGCGTGATTGGTCGGGTGGGTACACTTCTTGCAGAAAACAACGTCAATATCGCCAGTTGGCATACAGGGCGCGCCGAACCCGGCGGCCATACCCTGACGGTGTTGACCGTAGACCAACCATTGCCCGAATCCATCTTAGCGGAGTTGCAACAACAGGATTTTGTGCGTCATGCCCACATGATCGAAATGTAGCGCCAATCTTGACAAACTCGCACAATTTGCCTATTGCCCAAAAAACGGCTTGGCGTCAGACTGTAAGAAATGATGCACAAGCCTTGGAGACAAAAATGCGCAAATCTTTTTTGTTTTTTGCCACGCTATTTGTACTCGTTGCTGTTGCCGCATGTGGTGGCGCGCCCGCTGAGGATGCAGTGCCTACCGTAGATAATAGCCTATCCGCCGATGCCACTGCGGAGACACAAGCGGACGATACAGCAGCCCCGACAACAGACCCAGCGGTTGTTGTAGTCACGCCTCGCGGTACAGATGCTTTTACCGTGCCTTTACCCGGCACATTAGACCCTATCGTCACCGAAGACCCCAACATCGCATTAGTATTTGACCGCATTTATCTCGTGCGCACTGGTGGCCCCCAGAACAGCGGCGCGCTAGAGGTAGAGATATTTCAAGATGGGCGCGTCATCCGCAATGGGGAAACCCAACTTATTTCACCAGACGAGGTTTTAGCCCTGGATACCATGCTCGATGAAATTGATTTCTTCGGCATTCATGGCGCATATCTTGGGCCTCCTACTGGGCAAGATGAACCGTATCGCTATGAGCTACGAGTAGAGCGCGCCGAAGACCGTCGCCTCATTGTGTTTCAAGAGGGCTATATCCCAGATGAAATAGAGGCCTTACTGGCGGCCATCATCACTGCGGGCAATTAATCTTCCCGCGCGGGCAACCCCTGCACATTGACGATGAAATTAGCTGGCACGCCGCCTATATCTGGTATGAGTATGCCATAGGTAATGACTTCGCTCGGCGCTAAAAATGGGCGTTCTAACTCGGTGAAACCCGCGCCAATGACGTTTTGCGTCTCATCAAATACTGTGGCGATGGCGATAATATCTCGCACTGTGCGGTCGCCTGTGTTGGTGATAGTGCCCGATATAAGCATATGGCCAGCTTCGTTATAACTGATGTCATTCGTCCACATCAGACTATCATCCCCGATGAGCGTTCGGGTGGCGGTGGGGGCCCAATCCTCACCGCCTACAGTGACCACATAGCGCGCCGCTGCTGGTGGTTGCCCCTCGCCAAAGCGTAGCGCAAAGGGCGCAAATCCTCCTGCTTCAATGCCATGCCCCAGCACCTTATCTAATGCCCCAGCGACAAATCCCCCTTCTGGCGTTTCCAATGCTACCCGCACGGGCACATCAAAAACCGGTATGCCGCCATGATTAGCAACCTCGCCCGTGATGAAAAACACCCCTTCCGGCGTTACCCAATCTGTGACGTGTAAAATCTCTAGATTAGCACTAGTGACAGCGGACAATGTTTCAAAAGGCGTAGGCGTTAAAGCCGCCCCGCCATTCAGGCTAAAAGTATTAATGATAGATTGTAGTTGCCCCGCTAATGATGAATCCGGCGGCAGGGTGATTTCCATAACGATGACATAAGTGTTGATTGCTTGTATGAATGTGTTGACTTGCTGGGGTAAACCACGCGCGATATTGCGGACGCCCGTCATGCGCCAGCTTCCGTCTGGCATGGCTTGGCGGTCACTTTCGGTATAATAAGCGCGGTCAGGGCGGATGCGCGTTTGGTAATCAAACATCAGTTGCCGCATTTGCCGTTCATCAAGCATTTGCCCCAAATTAATGGCGGCGACGGTTAAAATCGGCTCACTACTATCTGGCACGGAGAAAGTCGCTGTCGCCAAAGTTGGCGATGCTTGTTCATAGACATTCCAGTGGCGCGGCACGGTTAAGCTGAACACCCCGCTAGAATGCGTGTAGCGGGTAGGGGAGTAATCTGGTGGGAGTGGCGTGGGGACATAAACCACTGCACCGCCCGTGCATCCAACTAACCAGACCGCTATGATTATCCATAGCCAGAACAGCTTTTTATACATAGCTTACCCCTCATATGCGTGTATCACCACTGTCACAGCATAGTATATGTTGTCGCTTAATCGTAGATAATCGCTTCTACTTCAATTTCTACTAAATGCTTTGGGTTAATCAAGCGTTGCACTTCAACCATTGTCGCCACTGGGTGAATATCGCTGAAAAATTCCCCATGCACCTTGCCGATAGCTTCCCAATTTTCAATATCCGTCACAAAAATTCTTGTTCGCACCACATGCCGCAATTCAGCCCCCGCCTGTTGTAGCGCTCGTTCGATTTTCTTCAGGATGATGCGCGTCTGTTCAGCAGCGTCGCCAACACCAAGCACCCGCCCATTCTCATCACTGGCTGTTGTGCCTGCAACAAGTACGCGGTTGCCCACACGTACTGCCCGCGAGTATCCCACCGCGCTCTCCCAAACTGCGCCGCTGCTGATATTTTGCCGTTTAGCCATGAGCGTTCCCTCAGTTCTATCCAAAGGACAGTTTAGATGATTTGCCCCGTTTCGTCGATGTCAGAGACTAAGGCGAACTATAGAAACGCCTTTCTAACTTGCTTGAGACGTTAAATCCGGCTAAGCTAGGGGTGTGTGACAGCTTCTATCACAGTAGTGAGATGGAGTCATTATAGCCGATGTATACACAAAACGAACTATTTTTCCCGCATCACCTTATTCGTTCGCTGAGAAACTTGCGCGGGCCAGAATGGGCAAATCTGGTTGATCGTATTGTCCAATTGCCAGAAACACACGAAGAGACCCTCGCTTTTATGCTGCTGATGGTGCGACTCAATGGCTGTACGGTGTGCGAAACGGATAGCTATCGCGCTATGCGGGGGTGTAAAGCTTGTGCAGAGCAAATGCTGCGCCGCTTCAAAGGGGAAGATGCCGAATTGCTGGCCATGTATGATGATGCCCTCAATACGATTCAAGATTATGTCCGCGATGCGCCAGATATGGGGATAATTACTCCTTGAGATAGGATGCTGAATTGTTCAATCTATATTGACGCATAACAGCCGCTATGTTAAACTTCACCTGCCTATCTCAACTAGGTATCATCTAGTTATTGGCAATCTATATATCAGGCTTTCATTTAGAGAGGTATGAGCAATCGGTAGCTCAGATTATCGCATTAATCGGCGCATTCGTGCGCGAGAAGTACGCCTAATTACAGATGACAACGAAAATATCGGCGTTGTCTCTTTGAATGAGGCGCTGCGGATGGCGGAAGAGCGTGGTTTAGACCTTGTTGAGGTCGCCCCCAACGCCAACCCGCCTGTCTGCCGCATCATGGATTTTGGCAAATTCCAGTACGAACGCCAGCGGCGAGAGCGCAAAGCGCGTAAGCAGCAAGTTAAAATCGAGGTTAAAGAAATTCAGCTTCGTCCCAAAACGGATGACCACCATCTCGGTTTTAAGATTCGCAATGCGCGCCGTTGGTTGCAAGAAGGGAAGAAGGTTCGCGTTCGTATTCGTTTTCGTGGGCGCGAAATTACCCATGCTAATATCGGGCGCGACCGCCTTGAGAAAATCCGTGATGAGCTATCCGATGTTGCTATCGTAGAGCAGTTCCCGAATTTAGAGGGGCGGGATATGCTGATGATTTTAGCCCCCAAAGCAGACGCTAGCCCTGCTAGCTCTCAATCTGAGACGGATTCGTAGATACACCAATGGGTGGACATCGTGGGTAAGAAATATAAACTCAAAACGCATAAAGCAACAGCGAAGCGTTTCCGCGTAACTGGTTCTGGTAAGGTTGTTCGCACTAAAGGCGGTAAAAGCCACTTCCGCCGCCGTACCTCCAGCCGCGTGAAGCGTAAGTTAGACCGTACCCTTGTCGTAGAAAATTCGCGTGATGCACGGCGTATTCGGCGTTTGGCGCCCTATCTGGGCAAATATAAAGCCAATCCGCCAGCCTAGTGCGTCCTGTGTCATTTTGTCATTGAACTGCCCCCGGAGCGCGTGTTCCGGGTGTTTGTTGTCTAGGGAGAAAGAACCGTGCCAAGAGCGAAGACCGGCTTTGTACGCCGCCGCAAACATAAAAAAGTTCTCAAGATGGTAAAAGGCCAATGGGGCACGCGCGGGCGGTTGTTCAAACGCTCGAACGAAGCGATGCTCAAGAGCCTGTTCTATTCGTATCGTGACCGCCGTGCGCGCCGTCGTGATATGCGTCGCCTGTGGATTATCCGCATTAACGCCGCCGCCCGTCAGAATGGCTTGAGCTATAGCCGCTTTATGTATGGGCTGAAGGCTGCGGGTGTAGAGCTAGACCGCAAGATGCTGGCCGATATTGCTGTGCGCGATGCCGCCGCTTTCACCAAATTGGTAGAGCTTAGCCAGCAAAACCAAGTTGCCTAGCTTGCATAGCTAATCTAGCCGCAAAAACGGGGTATACACCCCGTTTTTGATTTTCAGGAGTGTGGCATTATGAACCGCATTCATAGCTTGAAGAACGCCCGTGTTAAATTAGCTCACCAACTGCAAACCCGCCCTCGCGCACGCCGTGAAGAGCGCAAACTGGTCTTAGAAGGCGTGCGCCTCATCAATGATGCCCTCAATGCAGGGCAGCGCCCATATTTTACCTTTTACTTACCAGAGCGTGCGCCACAAAATTTGATAGAACAGCTAGAGGCGCAAGGTGTACCCGTATTGCCCGTAACCGACGAGGTTATGCGCCATTTGAGCGATACCCAACAGCCACAGGGTGTTTTAGGTGTTTTCAACATTCCCTTGCCCCGCATCCCTAAACACGCGTCTCAAATCCTCATTCTGGATGCTATCCGTGACCCGGGCAATCTTGGCACAATGTTGCGTACGGCAGCAGCAGCTGATGTGGATGTTGTTGTTCTCGCGCCTGCATGTGTTGACCCGTATAACCCGAAGGTGCTACGCGGCGGCATGGGTGCTCATTTCCGCTTGCCTATCCTTGAGGCATCGTGGGAAGAAATTGCGAACTATTGCCAAGATGTTCATATCTATTTGGCGGATGGTGACGGGGATGTTGACTATTGCGCTGTCGATTGGTGCGAAGATTGGGCGCTTATCATTGGTAGTGAAGCGCATGGCGCTGGCGAAGAAGCCCGTGCGCAGGCGACACAACGTGTATTCATCCCTATGGCGCGCGCGACCGAATCCCTGAATGCTGCGGTTGCCTCTGGAGTTTTATTGTTTGAAGCGCGGCGGCAGCGTGTTCTGGCAAAACGGCAATAGCCATTTATTGGGGCTATAGGTTAAACTAAGGCAGTTGGAAGCTGGCGGGGCGGGCTATACACGCCCCGCCATATGGCTTGCAAGGAGAGAGAAAACTTATGGCGAAGCAGTACGATGTGGTGGTACTGGGCGCAGGACCGGGGGGCTACGTTGCAGCAATACGCGCGAGTCAACTTGGCCTTAAAACTGCAGTTGTGGAAAAGCGTTATTGGGGCGGCGTTTGCCTCAACGTCGGTTGTATCCCCTCAAAAGCCCTGCTGCGCAATGCTGAACTAGCGCATATCTTCAAACATAAGGCGCGCGAATTTGGCATTAAAGGTGAAGTGGAATTTGATTATAAACAAGCCTTTAAGCGCAGCCGTAAGGTTGCTACTGGCCGCGTTAAGGGCGTGCACTTTTTGATGAGGAAGAATAAGATTGATGAATATGATGGCTGGGCGACCTTTACCGACGCGAATACCTTACAAGTGGAACTCAACGATGGCGGCACAGAAACTTTGAATGCTCGTCATTTTATCATCGCTACCGGCGCCACCGCCCGCCTTATCCCCGGCACACAACTCAGCGAGCGCGTTGTCACCTATGAAGAGCAAATCATGGAAGAAGCGCTTCCCAAGAGCATCATCATCGCCGGTGCGGGCGCTATTGGTGTCGAATTTGCTTATGTCATGCACAACTATGGTGTTGATGTCACCATTGTTGAGTATTTAGACCGCGTGTTACCCCGTGAAGACGAAGAAGTCTCTGCCGAGCTACACAAGCAATACGAACGGCTTGGTATCAAAATTATGGTGGGGACGCGCGTCGATGCGATTGAAGATACTGGCTCAGAGGTCAAAGTTACCGTCACCCCGCCCGATGGCAAACAACAGGTGCTTGTTGCCGATAAAGTGCTACAAGCGCTGGGCTTCAAGCCACGTGTTGAAGGGTTTGGGCTGGAGAATACGGGTGTGGCTTTGACAGAGCAAGGGGCTATTGCCATCAACGAGCGGATGCAGACCAACGTGCCCCATATTTACGCCGTTGGCGATGTGACCGCCAAGCTCATGCTGGCTCATGTCGCCGAAGCGATGGGTGTTATTGCCGCCGAGAATATCGCTGGCGTTGAGACGATTGAACTCGATTTTGAGATGATGCCACGCGCAACCTATTGCCAGCCCCAAGTTGCTAGCTTTGGCCTCACCGAAGTTGAGGCGCGCCAACGCGGTTATGAGGTCAATGTGGCTAAATTCCCCTTCCAAGCAAACGGCAAAGCACATGGTTTGGGGGATTATGTTGGTTTTGTGAAGCTGATTAGCGATAAGAAGTATGGCGAATTCCTCGGCGCACACATGATTGGCCCTGATGTGACCGAGCTACTGCCAGAGCTTACACTGGCACGCATGTGGGAACTCACCCCTTATGAAGTGGCGCGCAATGTACATGCCCACCCCACTTTGAGCGAGGCGATTAAAGAAGCCGCTCATGGTTTAGAAGGCCATATGATTAATTTCTAACCCGCTATTTGTAACATATAGGGGCGACCGTCATCAGGTCGCCCCTTTTTCATCACTCATCCCTAGAATCTAGAGGCGCGTCGTCACCGTTTGGTGGCGGCGGTGGTTCAACGCCAATATCCTCACAAAACGGGCGCGTTTCACCCTCTGGCAGCGGTGGATCACCGGGGCCAGGCCGCACGATACAGGGTTGATCGTCAGGGGGCGGCGGGGAATTCGTTGTTCCATCTAACGGTGGTTCAACTTCAACATCCTCACAAAATGGGCGCGTTTCACCCGCTGGTAGCGGCGGGTCACCGGGGCCGGGCCGCACTATACAGGGCTGATTGTCAGGCGGTAACGGGGAATTGTTCGCTCCATCTGGCGGGGGTTCAACGCCAATATCCTCACAAA
>WGEI01000473.1 GCA_015492875.1 Anaerolineae bacterium
GCAATATCGTTGGGCAAAGCGATATACGGCCACATAACGGGCAATACCCAACTTTTATCTGGGATGCGGGCGAGATAGTGCAAACAACGCATACCATCCCCCTAAATGGTGCGGATATAGAAACGCTTCAGGTATGGGCTGGGATGTATACTCAACCAGATTTTACACGGTTACAGGTCATACAAAATGGCGTAGCCAATGCTGACAATCGCATTGAAGTGGGTAAATTGAGCAACTTGCTAGGAGCGCCTTAATCTGGCGGCGTGCCCTCGATAATGTCATCAATGGGCACATAGCGGAAATTGAGATGTGCTAGCTCTGGCGGTGGCGGATGTAGGGGCTTATCCCAATAAACAGGGCGAATAAAACCAGCACAGCGCGTAGGTTGGCAGCGATAATTCAGCGCATAATCCCATTCATCGCGGACATTTTGTGATTGGGCGCTGTTGGGAGACCAGAACAACTGTAACACATCGGCTTCATCAATGGCACGGGCTAAAGCGGCGCGCCAATTTTCGCCCGAACGAATGCTATAGCTGTCCATGAAGACTTCATTACCAAGCGCCTCTTGGACAGCGCGATAAACTAGGGCGACTTTGCTATCTTGGCGGGAATAGGAAATGAATATGCGCTGGTACATGGGCGTGGCGGCTTCTTCTAGCTTGATTTTAGCGGCAGCCAGAGGATTAAGCCCGGTAGCAACACCACCGCCACTTTCCGCTTCGGCAGGGGTTATCTCAAAAGCGAATTTAACACGGGCAACCTCAACACCCGAAATCATGGCGACAACAGCACCAGTTATTAACTCCCCTACCAGCGTAGAGGGCGCAGCAAAGTCAAACAGATAGCGCACCCATTGGCCATCCCAGCGTTTGGTGAGTTGTTGAGGTTCAAAGGTAACTTCATCACATTCAATCATCAAGGTCAACGGTGTGCCAATTTTAATAGCGGCACTTTGGCGCGCTTGTCGTGGCTGAGGAACTTCACCGCCGAGTTCCTCACGAAACTTCTCGACATCGCGGGCGATTAAATCGTGCAGGTGCTCAAGATGGGCATAGGCCACTAAAGCGTAACGGCGCTCTGCGGCAACGTTGCGCGGATAGTAGGCGGTGAAATACACCTGATCAGACGTTTTTTCGCCTTTCATACGAGGGACAGCTGATCGTGACACCTCTTCCACAGGCGCTTCTGGTTCGGCCTCTTCGGCGTCTTGGGGAACAGGCACATCAGCAGGGGCGGGGGCAGGTGATGGTGGGGACACTGGTTTATCGACCATAGAGAACGTATCTACATCGCCAGCCCCGCGACGACTAGGTGCGGATTGTTCTCGTTGAACAGTAGCAATGTCATCCAGAAGATTTTCCAAAAGTGCATAAGAGGTGAGTTGGTGCAGTAGCTGTATGACAGAATGTGATGGCGAGATGGTGGCAAGCCGGGAAACAAGCTTGCTTTTGTGTTGAGAAAGAAACTGTTCTATGGCGTCTAGCGCAGATTGGCGCTCTTCGACACTATCTGCGACTAAGAGTTGCTCCAATAGCTTTTGAAATCGCTGTAATAGTCTATTCATTTGAAATCGCCGTAATAGTTTGTTCATTTATCAATGTCCATATCAATTGTTAAACTGCGCCAACTATAGCAAAGGGCAAGGCATGGCGCAACAAGCGATGGCGCATGGCGCATTTATCACGTCTTAGAGCGCTCGATGATGCCACCACCTAGACACTCATCGCTAAGATAAACGACTGCCGCTTGTCCCGGAGCAATATCGCGCAAAGGTGTGTCAAAGCGAACATGAACGCGCTCACTAGCTAGCGGAGTCACTAAAGCGGGGGCGGGGCGAGCACGGTAACGTATTTTGACTTCGGCGCGGAATGGTTCATTAGGGGCTGTGCCACCCACCCAATTAAAGCGTGAAGCCACTAGCTCATCACAGCCCAATTCGTCCGCAGTGCCGACAATAAGAGCATTAGTATGGGGATTCATAGATAGGACATAAAGCGGTGTGTGATATTGCACACCAAGCCCTTTACGCTGGCCGATGGTGTAGTTGGCTAACCCGCGATGCTGGCCGATAACTGTGCCATCAGCCAAAACAATGGGGCCGGGCTGCATGACATCAGGGGCGTAATCTGTGAGGAAACGGCGATAATCGCCATCCCCTAAAAAGCATAAATCTTGACTATCGCGCTTGCCCGCTACACGCACATCGAAGCGTTCGGCCAACTTGCGCACTTCAGGCTTAGGGAATTCGCCAACGGGGAACATCGTATGGGCAAGTTGCTCCTGCCCCATCACGCTGAGGACATAGCTTTGGTCTTTATGTTGATCAACGCCCTTCAACAGATGATAGATACCGTTTTCATCTCGACGAATACGGGCATAATGACCTGTGGCGAGATAATCAGCATCGAGGGCAAGGGCGTTTTGCAAAAGATAGCGAAAACGGATTTGGCGGTTGCATTCTACGCAAGGGTTAGGGGTATAGCCCCCACGATGGCCATCGATAAAATACTGAACGACCGTATTGCGAAAAACGTCTTTAGTATCAAGGACGTAAAAAGGAATGCCCAGTTTATCGGCAATACGGCGCGCATCGTTCATTTGCTCTGGTGTGCAGCAGCGATTATGCGCGCCACCGTCTGTTGTTTCTTCTGACCAGAGGCGCATCATCATACCAACGACTTGATAGCCCTGTTCTACTAACAAAGCCGCAGCAACAGAGCTATCTACCCCGCCGCTCATAGCGACAACAACGCGAATATCAGCTCGATTGGTCACAGGCCAAGTTCCCGCTCTAATTTGCGCAATTTCTCAACAGTTTGAGCCACGGTATCGATGACATAGGCTATATGCTCTTCAGTGGTTTGCCGCCCAACGGTGAGGCGAAGCGTGCCAATCGCTTCTTCTGGAGGATAGCCCATTGCCAATAAGGTGGCAGAAGGCGCTGGATTACCCGTTTTGCAAGCAGAACCACCGCTGGCAGCTACCCCGCGCATATCTAAGTGCATAATGAGTTTGGAGCTATCGACACCAGAAAAGAGAAAACTGGCATGGGAAGGAATGCGGTTCTGTGGATGCCCTGTATAGATAGCATCTGGCACACGCGCTAAAATGCCCTCTACCAGCATATCTCGCATGTGGCGATAGTGTGCGAGGTGTTGCGATTGCTCTTCGTAAGCAATTTCTAAGGCCTTAGCCAGACCAACAATGAAAGGGGTGTTATGGGTACCGGCACGGCGTCCGCCTTCGTGACTACCACCGGTCTGGCTAGAGACTAAATCTACACCTTCTCGAACATAGAGCGCGCCGGCGCCTTTAGGGCCGTAGAATTTGTGTGCCGAGATACTCATCAAGTCTACGCCTAGTTGATGAACATCTAGTGTAAGCTGCCCTGCTGCTTGCACAGCGTCGGTATGGAATAATGCGCCATGCTCATGGGCAATTGCGGCTAATTCGGTTAAAGGTTGCACTGTGCCAACCTCATTATTGGCGTACATAATGCTGACGAGGGCGGTTTTATCTTGGCAAAAGGCTTGCAAAGCCGTAGGGGATACAACAGCATGGCGGTCTACAGGGACATAGTCGGCACTGAAACCCATTACGCTGGCCAATTGCTCCACTGTTTTAATGACAGCGCTGTGCTCGATGGGGCTAGTGATGAGATGCGTGCGATTTTGGGTTTTGCGGGCGCGCCACGCCACGCCTCGAATGGCGAGATTATCACCTTCTGAGCCACCACTGGTGAATACAATTTCGGCTGGCTTGCAGTTGAAAATACGAGCGACGGTTTCTCGTGCGGTTTCTATAGCGGCCTCTGCACGACGGCCAAAACTATGCGCGGAAGAAGGGTTGCCATAGATTTCGCTGAAATAAGGCAGCATTGCTTCAACCACACGCGGGTCTGTTGGTGTGGTAGCAGAGTGATCTAAATAGATATTACGCGTGGTCATGATAAGACACCCACAAGAATTTTTCAGATATTGGCCTTTTTATTTTACAAGAGTTCGTGAGCAATGTCAGTAATGAGAAAAGAAAACAGCCTTAAACGATTAATCGCTCATCGAAAAGTGCGGTATATGGGGCTATAATAGCGACCGACTATTTTGGGAGAATAATCACCAAAAGTAGAAACGGTTTCGACTGTTTGGTGTTGCTTTAATCGGGATTAACTCAGGAGAATTGCAATGAGCATCATTACTTATATACACGGTCGGGAAGTTCTAGATTCACGCGGCAATCCAACTGTTGAGGTAGAAGTTGAACTGGCAGATGGCGCATTTGGCCGCGCTATTGTGCCCAGCGGCGCTTCTACGGGGGAATATGAAGCCTTAGAGCTGCGTGATGGTGACAAGACGCGCTATGGGGGCAAAGGTGTACTCAAAGCAGTTGAGGCGGTTAATGGTTCAATTGCTGAAGCGCTCATCGGGGAAGATGCCTATAATCAAAAAGGCATCGATGAAACGATGTTAGCGCTTGATGGCACACCAACAAAGAGTAATTTGGGTGCGAATGCCATTCTGGGTGTTTCAATGGCTGTAGCGAAGGCCGCTGCTGCCAGCACAGGGTTACCGCTGTATGCCTATCTTGGCGGCGTCCATGCGCATGTGCTGCCCGTACCGATGATGAATATTATGAACGGCGGTAAACATGCGGCAAATAGCACCGATTTTCAGGAATTCATGATTATGCCAGTTGGCGCTAGCAGTTTTGCAGAAGGGCTGCGCTGGGGTGTTGAAATTTACCATACGCTCAAGAATGTTCTGCATAAAAAAGGCTATCCAACCAGCATTGGCGATGAGGGTGGCTTTGCGCCTAGTCTCGGCAGTAATCAAGCTGCGTTAGATGTCATCATGGAGGCGATTGAGCAGGCAGGCTATACCCCCGGCGAGCAAATCCGCATTGCATTAGACCCTGCTACTTCTGAGATTTATGAAGATGGCAAGTACAAGTTGAGCATTGAAGGACGGGAACTCACAGGTGAAGAAATGGTTGAGTTCTGGGCTGATTGGGTGGAACGCTATCCGATTATTTCGATTGAAGACGGTTTAGCAGAAGATGATTGGGAAAACTGGAGCCGACTCGTTGCAGCAATTGGCGACCGCGTACAAATTGTCGGTGATGACCTGCTAGTCACCAACACCGAACGTGTGAAACGTGCCATTCGCGAAAAAGCTGCGAATGCATTACTCTTTAAAGTAAATCAGATTGGCTCACTCACGGAAGCGCTGGCAGCCGCTCAGTTATCACAACGCCATAATATGACTGTTGTCACCAGTCATCGTAGTGGTGAAACAGAAGACACGACTATTGCTGACCTTGCGGTAGCGATGAACGCTGGGCAAATTAAAACGGGCGCGCCAGCACGTACTGACCGTGTAGCCAAATATAACCAGCTACTTCGGATTGAAGAAGAGTTAGGCGATGCCGCAGTGTATGCTGGGCTAGGTGCCTTTGCCAACCTGAAGCTTGATGTTTAGTTGTGGTATTCCGTCGCCATCTGAAAGGACAGGTAGATGGTTCAAAGCCAGATAGAAGGTAAGCGTACCAAAATCGTCGCTACGCTTGGCCCTGCATCGTGGGATAAGGAAACTGTGCGTCAGATGGTGCGTGCAGGCATGAATGTCGCTCGCATTAACTTCTCTCATGGAGAGCATGAGCGGCATGAAGAAACCATCACGATTGTACGGGAGGTGGCGGAGGAAGAGGGGCTTGTTATCGCTATTATGGCAGATATACAAGGCCCGAAAATTCGGCTTGGGGTTGTGGCTGATGGGCCAGTCACAATTAAAGCGGGCGATACGATTGTCTTGACTGAAGAAGATGTGCCTGGGGAGAATGGGGTTTACCAGCTCCCCCACCCTGAATTTATCCGCGACATTAAAGCGGGCGACCCCCTACTTTTAGATGACGGCAATTTAGAGTTCGTCGTTCGTGAGGCGCGCCCTAAATCTCTAGTCTGCGAGGTTGTGATTGGTGGTCAAATTAGCTCCCGTAAGGGGGTGATGGCACCAAGCTCTCGTTTAACCTTGCCAGCTATCACAGACAAAGATCGCGAAGACATTGAATTTGCGTTAGAGCACCACGTTGACTATATTGCTATGTCTTTTGTGCGGTCGGTGGAAGATATTCAAGAGCTAAAGTGGCTCATACGGCATTTGGGTGGCGATGCGGCTATCATCGCTAAAATTGAGAAACATGAGGCGCTGGAAAATATCGAGAAGATAATCGCAGCTACTGATGGCATTATGGTAGCGCGCGGCGATTTGGGCTTAGAAACCCCAGCGGAACAAGTGCCATACCAACAAAAGCGCATTATTCAGCTATGTAATGAAGCGGGAAAACCCGTCATTACGGCGACGCAAATGCTCAGCTCGATGGTGGATAGCCCCCGCCCAACACGGGCGGAAGCAAGTGATGTTTATAACGCGATTGTTGATGGCACAGATGCCGTGATGTTGAGCAATGAAACTGCCGTCGGGAAATATCCGGTACGCGCAGTGGAAACGATGGCGACAATAGCAGTTATCGCCGAGCAACAATTGTGGGAAGAAGGCACGCCCCGTTGGCGAAGCCGTAATGTCAATAATAAAACCAGCGAAGAGATTATCTCTGATGCGATTAGCGAGGCCACGTCTCGCATTGCACAGATGCTACATCCCAAAGCGATTGTCACCTCGACAATGACAGGCTATACGGCACGACGTGTGGCGCGAGAGCGCATAAAGACGCCGATTATCTGCGTTACGCCAAACGGGGTAACCTACCGTCGCATGGCGCTTGTTTGGGGAGTGATACCGCTTTTAGTGCCAGAGTTCAATACCATTGATGAAATGATTAGCACGATTGTCCGCGCCGCATACAGCGAAGGGCTAGTTGAAATTGGCGATATGCTCGTCATTATCGCTGGTGTCCCCTTCGGCATTGGTGGGCAAACGAACTTGCTGAAAATACAAAGAGTGGGCGA
Organism: Anaerolineae bacterium; assembly: GCA_015492875.1. GTDB lineage: Bacteria > Chloroflexota > Anaerolineae > Aggregatilineales > Phototrophicaceae > S146-30. Next base: position 6,965 of record WGEI01000473.1, read on the forward strand.
ATCTGGCGAGATTTAGCCCTTAATACTCATCTCCGTCGATAAATTCAAGCGATTCAGCTGCGTTGCCTGTTTGTTGGTGCGCAGCTGTTGTATTTGGGGACTGAGATGCCAACCAGCGATCGTCTATTTGCGGCTCTTCGTAATGGTAGTGTTGTTGAGGAGCGGCATAGTTGGTCTGTAATTGGCTAGTGGAACAATGTGGGCAAAGATTCCACGATAGCTCTAGCAATTGACCACAGCGGACACAAGGCTTTTTGAGACGAGTGTGACAATAGGGACAGGCTTGCCAATCATCATGAACACGCTGGCCACAACCGGGACAAGTCGGTTTTTCTTCTATTTCCTGTAAGAGCGCTTCTTCTTCAAGAGAGCGTTCGTAAGCTTCTGCTAGGGTTTCTCTTGGACGGAGTAATATATAGATAAAAACGCCGGGGATTGTGAGCACAGCCACAGTTAACGCGGCGAGCAATTGGGCGAATGTATCGCGCGTTCGGGCACGAATATCACGGTATGTCCAAACAATGAGCGCCAACCAGAATGCCGCCAAGACCATACCAGCATACACGGTAGCAATCAGCAAAAGATTATTCAAATCAGCTTCAGTCATTTTGATTGCCTCTCCAATTTGCCCGATTGAGCACAGTATAGCAGTGTGAAGCAGGTGACGCAACGCATGGTTTAGCCACAAGTAGCGTTGCACGTGTTAAAATTTAGCAAGTCATGCAAGGAGAGAAGATGATGCCGCCGGGAGATGTACAGCGCGTTTCAATGCACGATTTACCAGAAAACGAACGACCGCGTGAGCGATTATGGGCATATGGGGCGCAAGCGCTATCTCCCGCTGAGTTATTGGCAATTATTTTACGAACAGGCAATTCAGAAGAAAATGCGCTCGCCCTCGCAACGCGAATACTGAGCCACTATAACGGGTTGAGCGGGTTGGCAAAAACGCCAGTCACAGATTTAGCGAGAATGTACGGCATTGGTAAAGCCAAAAGCGCCCAAATAGTCGCCGCATTAGAGCTGGGAAAAAGGCTGGTACAACAACAGACGATAGAACGGCCTATAATCCAAAAAGCCGCTGATGCTGCTCAATTGGTGGCCGATATGGCGCATTTACCCCAAGAGCAAGTGCGGGTTATTTTGCTAGATAGCAGCAAGCGTGTTGTGACGCTTCAAACAATTTATAGCGGCACATTAAATGCAACGGTGTTGCGCACGTCTGAGATTTTTCGAGAGGCGGTTATCCGCAACTGCCCCGCGCTTATCATTGCCCATAACCATCCAGCAGGCGATGCCCGCCCTTCTCCGGAAGATGTCACGCTCACAAGAACGCTCATCGCGGCGGGGCGTTTACTGGATGTCGATGTGCTAGACCATATTATTATTGGCCAGCATGGTTGGGCTTCTCTAAAAGAAATGGGCTTAGGGTTTGACCATTAACCATCCTCTGGTGGGGGCGGTGTTGGTGTTATTTCCGCAGGTGGCGGGGTAAAAGCCTCAACATTACCAGCGAGCAAGGCGACTTCACCAACATAAACATCATACTGATGGCCTGAAGCGTAGAAGGTAATGGAGAGGATGCGACCGGGCAACCTATCAGCCAATTTCACGAAGAGGTTACCCGTCTCAAAGGTATACCATGCTTGCTCATTGATTTGCTGGTGCACATCCTGTGGAGGGCTACAGGTAATACACACCGGCGGATAATCATAAAGCTCGCTATCAAAGGCATAAAAACCTTGAAACCATTGGCGCGGGTTGCCATCGCGGTCAATATAATCCATGCGCAACATCAGCGGGCATTCTGAGCCACGAATACCGCAACGGCTGAGGGATTGGTAGTTGATGAACATGGTGGCGCGCAAGTTGAGGAAGTTAAAGTTCGTCACGTCAACACCAGCTTGCCCATCTTGAGCGAAGTATTGAACACAAAGCGTTTCTCCATGAGAACTGGCATTGTCGTTGCGTAAAAGGCGGATAACCCCGCGCCCATCGACAACTTGTGGCAGCCATTGGCCGATAGGCAAATCCTCTTGCTTATTGGAGCATCCCCAACGCTCTGGCAAACGGGGTTGCTCGGTGGTTTCGGCATCGTAGACTGTATCGAAGCTGGCATTGACGAGTAAATCGGTAAACGCTGAATCTAAGATGATTTCATCTGTTTGCAGGATAAGTGTTCCGCGATTGCCGGCAGGAATAGCACGATTGATGCTTAAATCTGGGGCGAAGAGGATCGCCCGACCGCGACGGTTAACCACTTGCACTAAGGTGTCGTTAGAGGTCAAGGTATATTGACCCGCTGTATCAATATGAATTTGCGCACCTGTAGGAGATAAAACGCTGAGCACAAAATAATTATCATCCGGGCGTTCGGTGACAAGGATGTCCACCTCACCCCGAAAGTCGCGCAGGTCAATGATATAATCGGAGGTGCTCCATGAAAAACGCGGTAAAGAAGCGCTGCGTAAGCTCAAAGTGGTGTTGCGCTTCACAGTGATTGCCGCAAGTAAACGGCCATCTTCATCAGGGATACGAAATGAGAGCGTGCCTTGAGATTGCTGGTCGGTACTCACGCTGACGTTAACCACTGAAGTTAAATCGCGGACAGCGCGTTCTACACGAGGGATTAAGTCAGATTCTGTAATAGCAACAGACCCCACCCCAACGACGAGGTCAACCCGCATCGGAACTGTCGATTGAAAGAAAAACGAGTAAATCCCGATTGTGGTGAGCGCGCAAATTGTACTGAAAATTGCAAAGGCAATGAGAACCACGCCCCATGCTAAGCGTTCGGGTTTAATCCGCGGTTCTGGTATCTCCAGCGTTTCTACCAAGTTACACCTCTTCTTACAGGCAACACTCTATGTATGCGGCTTTAGCAAAACGTGATAGGATGAAAAAAGTATTGTCCAATCCATCCAAGCAAGAGAAGATTATAGCATAGCATTGGCCACATCTCGACGCGATGTTGTGGCTTCAGTATAATGACGATATATGGCAAGTAGAAATAGAAAATCTGGAAAGGATGCGGAATGTCCGGGCATAGTAAGTGGTCGACTATCAAACGCAAAAAAGGGGCAGAAGACGCTAAACGCGGGAAAATTTTCACCCGACTTGCACGTGATATTACCTTGGCAGCCCGAAGTGGCGGTGGCGATGAAAACGCTAACCCGAAGCTAAAACTCGCCATCCAAAAAGCCAAAGCTGCTAATATGCCAAAGGATAACATCGAGCGCGCCATCAAACGCGGTACAGGCGAAATTGAAGGCGGCGAGATGGAGGAACTGGTCTACGAGGGCTATGGACCAGAAGGCGTTGCCTTTATTGTTGAAGCACTAACAGACAATAAAAACCGCACTTTAGCAGAGATTAAACATGCGTTTAGCAAGGGCGGCGGCAACCTAGCATCGGCAGGCTCGGTGTTATGGCAATTTGACCAAAAGGGGTTCATCCAACTTAAGGGCGAAGGATTGGACTTTGAAGAGGTCTTTATGATTGCTGCAGAAGCGGGTGCGGATGATGTCGTGCAGGAAGAAGGCATTATCATCGTTTATACGCCACGAGAGCTATTTGCTGCGGTTGAGCAGGCGCTGACTGAAGCGGGCTTAGCGATTGAGGAATCTGGTTTGCGCTGGATACCTCAAAATGAGCAAGAAGTCTCTGCGGATGCAGCATTGAAGAATATGAAACTCATGGAACGTTTAGAAGAACTGGATGATGTTCAATCTGTATCTTCTAATCTGGCCATTACCGACGAAGCTATTGCTGCGTTTGAGAGTTAAACGTGCGGGCGCTGGGCATTGACCCCGGAACGGCAACAATAGGCTACGGATTTGTGGATGAGTTGGCAGATGGCTCATTACAAGCTGTAGCCTATGGCGTTATTACTACGCCGTCGTCATCGCCGATGGTAGAGCGGCTCATGATGATTCATGAACAATTAACAGAGCTTGTTCTACGCTATGAGCCAGACCGCGCCGCAGTAGAAGAGCTGTTTTTCGCACGGAATGTCACTACGGCGATTACTGTGGCGCAGGGGCGTGGTGTCATTTTGTTAGCCTTGGCACAAGCAGGATTACCTGTATACGAATACAAGCCAAATGCGATTAAACAAGCTATTTCTGGCTATGGTGGGGCGAAAAAACCACAGATGCAAGAGATGACGCGAATCTTGTTGGGTTTAGAGAAGCGCCCACGCCCTGATGATGCAGCAGATGCGCTAGCCGTAGCGATTACGGATTTGCATAGCATGCGTTATAGTGGGGGCATAGACCTGATTTAGAGGTGATGGGGTGTCATGATTACAAGCATTGAAGGGCGTATTGCCGAGCGCGGTGATGATTATGTGGTGGTGGTAGTTAACGGTATTGGCTATCAAGTTTTCGTTCCCTACTCTACTCAACAAAGACTCGGCGATGAACGCGGTTTCTTACATACAACGCTCATTGTCCGTGAAGACTCTCTGACCTTATATGGGTTTGCAACGACGACAGAGCGCGAGATTTTCAACCAACTTATCGGCGTTAGCGGGGTTGGCCCCCGTTTGGCATTGGCGATTTTAAGCACACTCAGCCCTGATAACTTAAAGATGGCGGTCATTCAAGAACGGGCAGAGTTGTTAACTCGGGTACCGGGCATAGGCAAGAAAACGGCGCAAAAAATTGTGTTTGAGCTTA
>WGEI01000474.1 GCA_015492875.1 Anaerolineae bacterium
CCGGTGCCGATATGAGCAAGGTGAACGTTCATGGCGGCGCAATTGCACTCGGCCACCCGCTCGGTGCGAGTGGCCGAGTGCAATTGCGCCGCCATGAACGTTCACCTTGCTCATATCGGCACCGGTCTCTTTTTGCCACATCGCCACTACCGACGCAAAGGCTTCGTTAACTTCGAAAATGTCTATATCATCAAGTGACATCCCCGCCTTTTCCAGCGCTTTACGGGTGGCAATGGGCGGCGCGGTCAGCATCAGATGGGGGTCGCTACCCACGGTAACGCTGGCCACAATACGGGCTTTGGGCGTGAGGCCGAGTTCGCGGGCTTTATCCGCTGTCATCACCAGCACTGCCGCCGCACCATCGCTAATCTGGCTACTGTTGCCAGCTGTAGTCACGCCGTCGGGTGTAAATACGGGGTCAAGGCTGGCCATTTTCTCGACAGAGGTATTGACGCGGATGCCCTGGTCACGCTCCATCGTGAATAAATTACCCTCATCATCGACGGCCTGAATTGGGGCAATCTCTCGTTTAAGCCAGCCTTCTTCCGTGGCGCGGGCGGCGCGCATATGGCTTTCATACCCCAATTCATCCAGTTGCTGGCGGCTTAAGCCCCATTTTTTGGCGATTTTATCGGAGGCCACGCCCTGCGAAATCATCTCATATTCTTCCATGATGAAATCGGTGAAAGGACTACCGTTTGCAGCGCTAGACCCCATAGGCACGCGCGTCATATGCTCGACACCGCCAGCGATAACGACATCCACCTGCCCAGAAGCCACCATCGCCGCCGCGAGGTGGACAGCCTGCTGGCTACTGCCACATTGGAAGTCAACTGAGGTGGCTGGCACATCAATGGGCAAACGCGCTTCTAGCGTCACGTTGCGGGCAACGTTGAAGGCCTGTTCGCTCACCTGACTGACGCAACCGAATATCACATGCTCTACCAACTCCGACGCTAGGCCAGTGCGCTCTAATACTGCCCGAACAGCATGAGCGCCCAACTTCACAGGGTGCGTTTCCCGCAGCCAACCGTTACGCCGTCCCACTGGGGTACGCGCCGCATCAATAATTACCACTTCTGTCATTGTTTAGTCCTCAATTACCATAGCACTTGTTCATTATTTTGATGAAAAAACCTTGTCTAAGGCTTACTTAAGTGTACCCGAAATTGGCGGGGATATTGCATCAATGGTCTGCTTTCGTTCTTATTGACCAAAGGGCGCGGTAAAATTAGGCTAGTTTTCTTATGGGGAATATCGCTATATTCAAGGTGTCGTTATAAAGCAAAAGGAGCGAGCATTTCATGAGCGAACCAATTCAGAACTTTTATCCCGATGATGTGGCGATTTGCTATGGATGCGGGCGCAACAACGCACACGGTTTGCACATACAGACGCATTGGGATGGGGAGGAAGGTGTGGCGCGCTTCACTCCAAAGCCTTATCACACCGCTTTCCCGGGTTATGTTTACGGCGGCTTGCTGGCGAGCTTGATTGATTGCCATAGCGTTGGTACGGCCATCGCCGCTACGTACGACGCCGAAGGTAGAGCGCCAAATACTGAGCCAGAAATTACTTATGTGACGGGCAATCTCAATGTGAGCTATCTGAAGCCAACGCCAATCGGGGTAGAGTTGGTTTTGCGTTCGCGGGTGAAAGCGCTACATGAGCGCAAGGCGATTATCACCACGTCGCTATATGCGGATGGCGTCGAAACGGTGCGCGGAGAAACAGTTGCCGTGCGCGTGCCATCGCGGGCAAGAATAGGACAACAGGACAAGCAATGAGCCTATGAACAATGCTTACTACAGCGCGCTGAATTTGCTCTGCCAGCCTATCTACCAAACGAGCTACCCGCGCGCTTTAACCCCACTGAAGCGCCTTTTGGCGTTAATGGGGTCGCCACAGGCCGCGTATCCAACGGTCGTTGTGGCGGGGTCGGTTGGCAAGGGTACAACAGCGCACCGTCTGGCGGCGTTACTGCAAGCGGCGGGGATGCGCGCTGGGCTGTATACTAGCCCCCACCTGCACAGCTTTCGGGAACGGATACAGATTAACGGCGCGATGGTTTCCCCACAACAGGTTGTCGAGGGCACGCACCGCTTAGTGCTGGGCTTATTCAAGCTGGGGCAGGAAGGCTATCATGATTTCAGCACCTTTGAGCGAACAACGGCCCTAGCGCTGGATATTTTCGCCCATGAAGCGGTTGATATTGCTGTGCTAGAAGTTGGATTAGGTGGGCGCTGGGATGCGGTCAATGTGGTGGACAATGTGTTGGCCATTATCACGCCCATTGAGCGGGAACATCTCAACATATTGGGCGGCTCAATACAATCGATTGCATGGCATAAGGCTGGTATCATCAAGCGGGGCGGGCGGGCAATCGTGGCCATGCACCAAGCGCAAGCAGTGTTTGAAACTATTCTAGCAGAGGCAGAGCAAAAGGATGCGCGCCTTTATTGGGAAGCGGCAGAGCATTTGCCCTATTTGGCCTACCGCGATTTAGTCGATAGGCACATCGCACCATCTGGCGACGATATGCACGAGTTTGATACCACCCTGCCGGGCAGACTGGGGCAAATTCAAGTTGCGGGGCGCACCATCATTATTGACGGCGGGCACACTCCGCTTGCGGCGCGCCATTTGATGCAGACCATCGGTAACCGAGAAGCCACCATCGTTATTGGTATGTTGGGCGATAAAGCGCCACAGATGTTTTTGCGGGCATTTGACCAACCGCAACTGCA
>WGEI01000475.1 GCA_015492875.1 Anaerolineae bacterium
GGGTATTGCCAACATACACATAGCGCAACAGGCGGTCGTACTGGTCGGTATCGCTCACATCCTGCACCAGTAGCACATCTTGCCCTTCAACCAGATTGCGGTTAGCGGCGGTGGCTTCTTCATAGCAGGGTTCGTCACGCTCTGGTGTGTTCACACCAATATAACGGACGCGCACCTCTTGCCCGTCGCTCAGCTTCACATCAATCGTATCGCCGTCAATCACCCGCACCACACGCCCCGTTTCCGATGCCCGCACGCCTTCGATGCTGTTGAGGTCTGCTTGCAACTGAGCATCATCACAGGCCGCGAGTACCAGCATCAGTCCCAATATAGCCACAAACTTGCGCATAATTTATCCTTTCGGTATGTTCTCATGATGAGATGAGTATGCCCGCCTGTGGCGGTTTTGCGAAGTCTGAATTAGCGGAGAGAACAACATGCCCATTCAAGCCTATGTCGCGCATCAAGCTGGCGCCACCTTAGAGCGTTGGGAGTACGAACCGAAAGCCCTCAGCCCGTACGATATTGAAATTGACATCAGCCATTGCGGGATTTGCCATAGCGATTTGCACATGATTGACAATGACTGGGGCACTAGCCAATACCCGCTTGTGCCCGGCCATGAAATCATCGGCACAGTGGTGGCATTGGGCGAGCAAGTCACCCATTTGCAGGTTGGGCAGCGCGTTGGCGTTGGTTGGCAACGAAGTGCTTGCCTCAACTGCGATGTGTGCGCTTCTGGCTATGAGCAGTTATGCCCCAATAGCTCGGCGGTTATTGTGGGGCATTATGGCGGCTTTGCCGAGCGTATTCGTACCGATAGCCGTTTTGCGTTCGCTATCCCTGATGCGCTGTCATCTGAAAATGCCGCGCCGCTATTGTGCGCCGGCGTGACGGTTTATTCGCCGCTCAGCCGCTTAGGGCATAGCGCCCAGCGTGTGGGCGTTGTTGGCATCGGCGGGCTGGGGCATCTGGCTGTTCAGTTTGCCGCCAAAATGGGCATGGAGGTGACGGCCTTCTCTTCAACCCCTGCCAAAGCAGACGAAGCGCGTCAATTAGGCGCATCAAACGTCATCAATAGCCGCGATGATGCCGCACTGAAAGCCGCCCGCTATAGCCTCGATATGTTGTTGGTGACCGTACATGTCAGTTTGAATTGGCGGCGCTATCTGCAAATGTTGCGCCCAAATGGCATCCTGTGCTTTGTTGGGGCGGTGAGCGAACCCATGCAGCTTAGTATTGGCGCGCTGATTGATAAACAGTACAACATCACAGGCAGCAGCATTGGTAACCGCGCCACCATGCGCCAAATGTTGGATTTTGCCGCCCGTCATGGCGTCACTGCATGGACGGAGACCTTACCGATGGATGATGTCAACACCGCTTTAGCGCGCCTGCGCCGCAATGATGTCCGTTATCGTTTTGTACTGGAAGCGTGATGATGAGACGTATTAAACAATCGGTTTTGTGGTGGTGCTATCAAAAATATCGCCTATCACCGGAGGAACTGGCCTCGATGATTGCTGCGGTGGGGTATGCCGGTGTCGAGATTTTTGAGCCAGCGTTATTCCCTCTGGTGCGGTTACACGGTTTGAAAATTGTGGCCATGCAAGCGCATGCGCCATTAGAAGATGGGCTGAACAAGCGCGAAAATGCCGACCGTCTTGTGATGATGATGTCAGAGCGCATCAAACTCGCCGAACAGTGGTCTATCCCAAACTTGATTTGCTTCAGCGGCAATCGTGATGGCCTCGATGATACTGTCGGGGCAGAAGTTACCGCTGAGGCGTTGCGCCGTGTCGCAAAGCAGGCCGAAGACGTCGGCGTGCAGCTGGTGCTAGAAACGCTCAATAGCAAAGTCGACCATCCCGGCTATATGGGGGATTCTACAGCGTGGTGCGTGCAAGTGGTGAAAATGGTTGATTCGCCCGCTGTCAAAATCCTGTATGATATTTACCACATGCAAGTGATGGAGGGGGACATCATCGCCACCATTCGCAAATATGCCCCCTATATTGGCCATTACCATACCGCAGGTGTGCCGGGGCGTGGGGAAATTGGCCAGCAGCAAGAACTGAACTATCCCGCGATTATGCGCGCCATTTTAGAGACGGGATATGATGGTTGGGTAGGGCAGGAATTCATCCCACAGGATGACCCCGCCACCGCCCTCCATGAAGCCTACCACCTCTGCGACGTGCGACTGTAGGTTATTGGGTAGGGGTATACACCACCACATCGGGGATAGCGGCGACGGCGGCAAACCAGTAGCTGAAGCGCATTGCCAGTGGGGTGAGTTGCTCACCCGCCAACACGCCCTCTATGGCTTCCCCACTTAAACTGAACAGCGAACCACTGACTGCATCCCGCCATAAACCGCTATCTACATCATAGGCTAGCTGAACCGTTTCCCCATTCGCCAGCGTTGGGATAAAAGCCGCCCCACTGCGCCCGTCGTCACGGCTCAAGACCACAATCTCCTGCCCGCCCACGGTGTCATAGGTGGCGCTATTGCCCAGTTGTGCCAGTGGATAGGCTTTGGCTTCATCATCGATTTGCACCACCAACACCGCTTCTGCTGGTGACAGACGGGTGTCATTGCGCGCCGCTTCTTCTACGGGATAAACAAACCCGCCAGCATTGATACGGTCGGCATAGCCGAGAAAGACATTGCGGTTATAGCGGCTGTGATTGCCCGGTCGTGCGAGTACCAGCGTGTTCGGGTACGCTGCCAGCCAGTCATCCCAACGGCTGACAAAAGAGGGTAGGGGTGTTAAGGCTTCGCCCGTTAATGGCCCTAAAATTGCCCGCCCCTCCACTTGAAACCAATATGAATCGGTCTGCTGGTCATACATCACTAAATTGCTGTTATAAAGCGCGCTAGTATTGCCAAAAATGAGCACTTCATCATGGAGTTGCCGCGAATACACCACCGCGCTGTTACAGAGCGGGCAATAGCTGATGAGTATCGGCTCATCTGCCAGCATCTCATTGATAATTTCATGGAAGTTCAAAATGTTGAACGGGTAAGCATAGGCTTGTCCATCCGCCGCCACGTAGCCCACAACTTGGTCACTATCCAGCAACCAGCTATCAGCCTCTTGTGCGCTTTCATAAATGATAGGCAAACATGCCGCCATTTCCCCATGACAAAATGGCCGTATTCTATCGCGTAGGCGCTCTATATCGGCTGGTGTGGCATCGCTATAACGCAGTGCCCGTGTTGGGCTATCGAAATCATCGAAAATAATGTCCTCTAGCGGTACATCATGCTGTACGTTGCTCTGTGGCGTTGGTGTAGGCTCTTGTGCCAATACCAATAATGCGCTGAATATCGCCGTAATGAAGAGGAAAACCACGCCTGCCCCTACCTGTTTTTGCTGCTGGTTCATGGGTATTCTCGCTAAAAATACACTCGCTTTTTAACAGTGTGCGCCGCATTGCTTACGGAGACGTTACACTATAGCGACTATTGCCGTCACCCCTATCCGCTTGTATCTTTGGTATGGCTCATTGATGTTTGGATAGAGGTCTCATGCAACGAAACGCCCGTTTACGCCCATTTTCACAGCAGGATATCCCCGCGCTTGTTGACGTTATCAACACGGCTAACGCCCATTATGGCGACCGTGATACCGTCACCGAAGAAGACATTGTGGCTTTGTCCGCCTCGCCCTATGTTGTGGCGGAAGAAGATTTTCTCATCGCTGAAAGCGATAGCGGTGAAATTGTTGGCGGCGGCGTGTTTGTTTTCAACCCTGCTACTGGTCAGGCTTTGGGGCTGGCGCGCGTTTTGCCTTCCTATGAACGGCTCGGTTTGGGGACGCGCCTCCTCATGCAAACCGATGCGGTCTTTCTCCGCCGCGCCGAACGGCATGTTTCGCCAGCGCTTCCGTTGGTTATGTCTCGCAAAACCGCAGGCACGTGTGATGGCGCACAGGTGTTATTGGGCAAAGCGGGCTATGTGCGTCAATATGTTCAATACACCATGCGCTACGATTTTGAGGCGTTGCCATTGCCCGTCACCTTGCCCACGCCCTTCACTTTACGCCCCTTCGATATTGAACGAGATAGCCGCGCAGTGTATGAGGTGTTCAAAGAGACCTTCGCCCAGCATCGTATGCAGGTTGCGCAAATGCCCTATGAGCGTTGGCTGGCGCAATTACAAACCCCACTATTCACGTCGGATTTGTTCTTCATTGCCTATCATGGCGAACAGATTGCCGGGATTAACCTGTGTTTCTATGCTGCGGATTACCCCCATCTTGGGTGGATAGAGATGCTTGGCGTGCGCGCACCATATCGCCGTCAAGGTTTGGGTACAGCTCTCCTCAAGCATGCCTTCCATGTGTTTGCCTTGCGCGGTTTAGCAGGGGCGGCGCTTGATGTTGATGGCGAAGACGCGGCGACAGTGACCTTCTATCAGCGGGCGGGGATGCGGATTGTGCAACATGCCGTGCTCTATAGTAAATCTTTTGAGAAACTCTAAAATCTTGTTCTTAAGTTTAGTTTCTGTTGGTGTGCAGTATAGTTAGGATAGGTTACAATAGGGGGTAATTGGGATAGAGTAGTCTGTGTGTTTTGTTTTGATTAGCGCAAACAACACTTTTCGATGATAATATGCACAATGGCGCGTCGTGTTGGAGAGAGAGTGTATGACCGGTACTTCGATCGAACCGCCCGCATCAGAAGAAGAAACCGTTCCAGTGGCCGTCCCCATAACAGAGGCCACACCAGCAGAACCATCTTTACACGTGTTACTGTATGTGCCATGGCAACGCGAGGCGCACGAAACTTTTGAAGTGCTCCGTGCCCGCTTATTAGATGCCCTCTCGGCACTGTCTATGCGGTTGCGTACGCCTCGTGAGAACCACAGCCAATCAATGCCACTGCGCCATGTCATGCTCGGTGGCCAAACGATTATTCTTGATGATGTCGCTGCGGTGTTGCCAGATTTGGTCACACGTTTAGTTATTGCCAACGCTGGTGGGCGGTTAGGTGTTGGCCCTTGGTATGTCATCCCGGATTTCATGCTGGTCGATGGCGAGGCCATTGTTCGCAACTTATTAGCCGGTCGTGCTGACGCGGTCAAACATGGTGTAGAGCTGTTGCCTGTCGCCTTTATCCCCGGCGCGGGCGGCTATTGTGCCCAGTTGCCGCAGATACTCAATGCCTTTGATATTGACGCCGCGCTTGTTCAACATGCTGCCCCGCTGGCGCATATGTCCTTCCGTTGGGAAGCCCCAGATGGGAGTAGTGTGCTGGCGGTCAATCATGACTACCCCGTTTCTAAACCAGAAGCGGTAAAGGCCGCTATTGAAGAACAGCAACAACTCGCGCCAGATGGCCCTTTCCTCTGGCTTGTCCCTTGGCAACCTAATGCCGATATATCAGCACTTTTGCAAGAGATACAAAAATCCGTTGAGAAGCCCCTGCGCCAATCTGCACCAATAGACCTTATCTCCGAGTTGCGCCACCGCCTACCCGATATTTTGAAGCCTGCACTGGTGGGCGAATTGCGCTTACAGACTTTGCTTCCACATAGCTATA
>WGEI01000476.1 GCA_015492875.1 Anaerolineae bacterium
ATGCAGACGGTCCCTTCCCGCATTCAAAGTCCAGCCAGCTTGCATTGCCCCTTCTAAAAGCACAGTTGTGCCAGCTGGTGGTGGCGCATCAACTTGCTGAACAAGTGGCAAGAAGTCGCCTGTTTCTTCGCCCCATAGTTTGGCCAAGCGCTGGGGTTGTTGGGTCACAATAACGTTACTATCCCCTTTGCGGGATTGCTTACGCACATCCACCAGTAAAGGGCGTAACTGCCCGCCATAGCGCCCACCCGGGCTAAAGAGGCGATTGGTTGTTTCTTCAGCGTAGTTGCCCAATTGCAGGCGTGTGTGGTCTTCGAGCGCAATCTTAAGCACGTTCACAGGCACATATGGCGGCGGGAAATCGGGCGGGAGTTGGCTATTCTGCTGTTTGAGCGCCCGTGTAGATTCTGCGTCAGCCACCAGCTGCTGTAGCGTTTCGTCAAAGTCATCTGCATCTTCGAGGACAACTAGTGTGTTCAATGGCGCATAGTCGAATAGGCATGCTGGTTGGCGATAGAAATAAGGCAAATAGTGCTCGATATTGGGGAATGCCATCCCACTCTCTAAGGCCACATAATCGCTGAATGACAGAGCGTCGTCTTCCTGCGGCAAGGCTTCGAACCATGTGGCAAGATGCTTGGCAAGCGTTGCGCCATTTTCTGGCAAGGCTTCACGCGCGGGCGGAATATAAACTTGTTCAACAGACTGAACAGAGCGCTGGGTAGTTGGGTCAAAAAGGCGCAGGCTATTCACTTCATCGTCGAAAAATTCGATGCGCATCGGATAGTCCGCCGTTATGGGATAAATGTCAAGAATGCCGCCGCGTCGGCTGAAGGTGCCGGGTTCAGTCACCATGCTCACAGCGTCATAACCTACAGCCACCCAATGCGCCACCAACTTTGCGATATTATGGCGCTCGCCAACACGCAAAACAAGTGAAGCGCGATGAAAGCGATTAGGCGGCAAGGTGCGCTGTAACAAGGCGCGCGCTGAAGCGACAACGACGGGCGGGGCGGCCTCTGCGGTGGTTAGCGCGGCAAGGGTGCGGATGCGGTTATGAATAACTTCCCTATCCCACGGCACACGCTCGTAAAAAGCCGCGCCCGGCTCGGCAAAGCGGTGAATACGGGCGTCATCCCCTAACCAGACGGGCAGTTGTTCGGCGACATTATAGGCGCGACGTATCTGTGATGTGAGATAGAGGATGGAACCATCCCAATCTTGCGCCAATGCCGCCACCATAAAGGGGCGGGCTGCATGAATGATGTTGAATGTATGGGAAACGTGTTGCTGTTGCTGTAATTCAGAGAGGAGGTGACGATAGGCCTCACTTTCCCGCAGGGCGGCTAATAAACCCGTCAATTGCATCGGCACAACCTTATGAACTTATTTGGTCGGGAATAAGCGACAATGTGCGTTTTACATGAGCATACGCTTTTTCAGCGCCATTTTCATATTGAGGGCTTTCGGATGTTGTGGGTTGAGTTCCAGTGCGCTATCAATCGCTTTCAAGGCTTGTTCATAAGCGCCCGTTTTCATCAAGTAATCGGCATAGATGAGCCAGCGCTGCACCGCTTTTTTGGTGTTGCCTGCTTCGATATAGGCCTGAGCAATGCGTTCATGGATGCCTGTCATACCGGGATGTAAGCTGGCGGCGCGTTCAAGCTGGCTACGGGCTTGGCCAGCCCGCCCTTGTTTGAAGAGCAATTCTGCCAGTTGCACATGACGGGCGGCAGCTTCATCTACCCGCCCCATTCGCTTCAAAACACCGATGAGTTTCTCTAGCGGCTCTGGGTCATCGGGGGCGAGTTCATGAGCGCGTTGGTAAAGCTGGAGCTGTTCTTTTGGGTCTGGCTGCGGTTGTTTTTGCGGCGCGCCGTTGCCATTATAGCGAGACATGGCGATTTCAATCCCCTCTTGTAGCCATGTTTCCACTGCATTCGCCGCGCGCTCAATGAGTTCGGTCGCTGTCGTTTGCTGTTCAGCAGTGAATGGCTGTAACACATAATCGACAGGGGACATCTTGCCGGGTGGGCGTCCAATACCGCAACGAATGCGCGCAAAAT
>WGEI01000477.1 GCA_015492875.1 Anaerolineae bacterium
AGAAGTGGATAGCGGGCGGGCACAGCGGCTACGGCTCGATATTCAGGACGAGGTGGCCAGTTTGCAAGATACTATTGAGGCGATGGATGAGGTACAGGCGCAGCAATTACGCTTGCGTTAGCTTGTGTTGCTAAAAAGTACCAGATGGGTGCGGGTGAACCTTAAGGTTTCTATGACAAAAACGGTTGTATGCTGTAAATATAACTGAAGCATTGTGTCGAGAGACCGCTATGGTAAGCCCTTACCCGAATTTAGAGGCTATCACCTGCCAGCAGCTTGAGGGTGATGTTTTCCATATTCAGTTGTTGCACACAGGCAAGCAAGCAATTACAGAGTGGCTGAATTTGTGTGAAAGCCTCTATCAGCATACAAAAAATCGACCAGCCTGGCGTTTTTTGTTGGATTGTAGCCATATTGGCGAGCCACCGCCCATGCAATATATGTTTGCCCAATTGCGGCATTGGGCGAAAAATCATCACGTTCCACTCCTTTCAATTGCCATTCTCTATGAAGATAAAGATGCCGAGCGGTTGCGCCTCATCAATGCCCTCTTCCGCACTTTCAATGATGTCGGGCGGCAGGCTCAGCTGTTCTCACATGATCAACGCGAAGAAGCACTAGCTTGGCTACAACAAGCACACTAGCGATATAAGCTGCCTAAACATCCTACCTGCCACTTGCCCACAATAGTTTAATTGTGGGCGCTTCTTTTCCCCTTTGTCCCATATCAAAACGCCAATAGCCCGTAAGTAGTGTATACTTTTAGCCGTGAAGTGTGACACCAGCAAGGGGATAATCATGCGACGAATAGCTATCGCCTTATGCACTTGGGTTATATCAGTGATGCTTTTGGTTGGGGGCATATCTTATGCGCAGGATGGCTTGAATTTGCCCAGCGAGATGTTTGTGCTTTTCAACGATGGGCGCTTAGATAGTTATGGCATTGGCGCTGCCGGTATCACGACGATTATGCCGGGCGAAGAGCCTTTCATCATTGATTTTGGTGTCGCGCCAGATGGCAATTGGCTCGCCTATCGCACGCAAGAAGGGCTATTTTTGCACCACATGTATCGCGGTGACACAATTTTGCTAGATAGTCAAGCCGATGTCCCCCCCTTGCGTGGGCAAGGAGAAACGCTCGCATGGACGTATAATGGCGATACACTGGCCTATACCACACGGGCTGGCTTGCGCGTTTATTTCAACGAGGGTAGCCCAACCCCCGTTTTTGTTGATGTGCCCACAACCCCATTATTGAATTTACAGTGGTCGCCCGACGGCAGTCACCTCGCCGCAGAAGCAGAAGACAATATCTGGTGGATTTATCGCCGCGACCGCAGCGCCGTTCCGCCAGCGATGACGCTAGTGAGCGCTATTCCCGCCTCCGCTGGTGTCGCATGGGTTGGTAGCGCCCAGCTTGTCTTTACCCCGCCAGAGGGCGGCCTCATCCTTATGGATATGGCTAATGCGAACCAGCAAACCGTTTTGTTGGGGGATGACACGATTTATGCTAAACCCTACTATCGTGCTGATGAAAACGCTATATTGGTCTTTGGGCGCGGTCGTTTCGATACGGAACTTGAGGAAGGCACAGCGATATTAAAGCGCTATGATTTGAGCGCTGATGAAATCGCCGATATTGGCGTAGAGCCAGTCGCCCTATCTCATACGCGCTGGGCGCCCCGTGGCGAGCTGATGATACGCTTTCAGGGTGGGGCGCTGGCGCTAGTGCACCCACCGAGCGGGCAGGGTTTTACTTTGCCCATCAGCAGCGCCGTAGCCTATAGTTGGGGCGCAATCCGCCCACAGCCAACTTTGCAGTTTCCCCTCCCGCGCAATTTGTATTTATTAGCCGCTGATATTAACGGCATTGACCAGATTTGGCGCTTGGCATCGAATCAAGCCGCCTTCACCGTTTCCCCAGCCAATGCGGATATTACCGCTTTTGATGTGTCTGCCAATGGGGCGATTACCTATGCCAGTGAGGGGCAATTATGGTATCACCAACCCGGCGAAGGTGATGAGCCGCTATCATTGGACGAGGCAGACCCCATTTATCAAATTAGCTTTTCGCCCAATGGCCAGCAAATCGCCTATAGTACGGACGATGGCATTTGGTTGGTGGGGATAACTGGCGAAGAAGCCCCCACACTATTGCTTGAAAATAGCGACCCCGCGCCGCGTTATAGCCACCCGCGTTTTGCGCCGCGCCTCAATGCGCTATTGGTGCAAATTGATACTGGTGAAGAATTGACCCAACACGCTTTGGATTTGAACACGGGCGAACTATTGCCCGGCGCAGCCGCTACAGATGGTTTCTGGTTACAAGATGGGCGCATCGGGCTTTATAATCAAGCTGCCGCAACGCAAGGCATCACCGCAGATATTACCATTGTCGATGTCATCAGCCAGCAACGCCCGCCAGAGTTGGCGCTCAGTTTGCCATACCCGTTAGCTTATGGCGATGTGCGCGAGGCGAATGCCGCCAAGCTCATGATTGCTGTTCAACGTGAGATACCGGGCGCTGGCATCGTCTCTGTTGTAGAAGCGCCCATCGGTGGCGAGTCGCAGCGTATCGGCGTGCCCGGTTTCATGACACAGCCAACTTTATCCCCCGATGGCGCAGCCGTTGCCGGGTTAACCTATCGTGGCGGGGCGTTATTGATATATGACCTGCAAAATAGTGCGCTCTATCACCTAGCGCAACCGTTGGGTGTACTCTCGGCCAAGTGGTCGCCATAAAATGCAAGAATTTCTGTTTTACGATTGTAACTTGCGCCAACCAAACAGTTTATTATCAAACTCTTCTGTAGGTTCTTGAATCAGAGTTAACAGTCTTTCTGCTAACTCCATTCCTGCTAATTTACTCATACCATTAACATCTCTTAAACGGGGAGGGTAAATACATTTGGGGCATCCGTCTTCGCAGGAACAGTTGTTGGCAATTCTTATACCTTCACGAATTACATCGTGCCATACATCGAATACTTTATTCGCAATTCCAATCCCACCATTTACTGTTTCATATAAGTAAATGGTATGGTCTTTAATAAAAGTGCTTGTGTCGTAT
>WGEI01000478.1 GCA_015492875.1 Anaerolineae bacterium
AAATAGACTATCCGCCCGTGCGTGTATTTCGCTTTTCTGGTGCGGCCTATTCTTATGGCATCGAGATACACTATATCGACAATGTGCCAGTAAAAATTTACAGTGTTGCCAAGACGGTGGCAGATTGTTTCAAGTTTCGTTACCAAGTGGGACTAGATGTGGCACTAGAGGCGCTTAAAGAAACTCTAAGATATAATCGAGCATCAATAGATGACATTTGGCGGGCGGCAAAAATCTGCCGAGTCGCTGATGTTATGAGGCCATATTTGGAGGCAATGTAATGAGCGAATCCAACAAGAAAAATATGGGGCAATCAGTTTTTGACCGCTTGAAGGCATTGGCTAAAGAGAGAAAAGATGATTTAAATATCATATTAGAGCGCTATATCATAGAACGATTGTTATATAGATTGAGCATATCTTCATATAGAAACAGATTCATATTGAAAGGGGGAAGTCTTCTCATAGCACTACAAGATGGTGTGATTTATCGTGTAACTCGTGATGCTGATTTGCTAGGGTTCGGGGAATCAGATATACAACATATTGAAGAAGTGTTTCGTGAAATAATCCAGTTGGCTGTGGAAGATGACGGGGTTGTATTCTTACCTGAGACGCTTCAACTAGAAAATATCAAAGAAGAACATGAATATGCAGGTACTCGTATACGCATAATTGCCAAAATTCATAACGCACGACAACCTATCCAAATAGATATAGGTTTTGGAGATGCTGTCACACCACATCCCCAAGAAATGAATTACCCTACTCTGTTATCCGACATGCCCTCTGCTAACTTGCGAATGTACCCACTGTATACCGTTATTGCTGAAAAATTTGAGGCTATGGTGAAACTGGGTATAAAAAACAGCCGTATGAAAGATTTTTATGATATTTGGATACTCAAACAGTTGTTTGAATTTGATGGGAATTTACTTCAAGAAGCGCTATTAAACACCTTTGAAAGACGGAAAACAGCCTTTCCTAATGGTATACCATTTATATTCACAGATGAATTTTATCTTGATGACTCCAAATACCGTCAATGGGACGCCTTTGTCAGAAAAAGCCATCCTAATTTAATGGAGAGAGAGTTAACATTCAAAACACTTATTGAGGAGCTTATCCCCTTTCTAAAGCCTATTATAGAGGCCATTCAGCTTGAGCAAACTTTTAATTTACATTGGATTCCAGACAAAGGGTGGTATCCATCTCCTGAAGATACAACGAAAACAGATAATACTGAAGTAGAATCTGAACAAGAAACTTAGCCTCACCATTTACTGGCGGGGGGCATAGTAGAGGATGAATTGTTTATCTAGCGGGACATCCCATGGGCTGAATTGGGCGGGGGTTAGGTTAAAATAGCGGCTGATGAGAATGTAGGTCTGATAATCTTCGGGTTCGATAAAGAAAGCATGGGGCACATTTGCGGGGAGGTTACGCACCATGTCTTCCGTCAGCTCATCAGGGAAAATATGCTCAATCGCTATATCCTCGCGACCATAATAGCGACGTATCGCGGTTATATCAAAATTCCAGATGATGCTTTTGCCGATAATGTGCACCTGTGTGCGCGGTGGCAATTGCATGGCGCGGAATAGGGCATCGTCGCCATCTTTGAAATACAGACCATCATCGCGCACCACATAGAAGCCCGTATCATAGCGCGGCAGGTGAACCATGAAGTAATAGCCAATCTGATAGCCGCCAATCGCTAAGGCCAATACACCCGCCCCCCAGCGCAATGCCCGTCCTCGCAATTGCAAGCCATCCACCAACACAGCGACGCCAACCGCCAGCGTCAGCGCCAACGCCGGAAAAACCACCAAATAGCGCGGCGCAGAAATCGGGTCTTGAATGAAAGCATTACCGACAGCCGCGCCCAAAAGCCATAACGCCAGCAAGCTGCCGCCAGCAGTATATAGACGCCAGATGAGGGCAGCAGCGCCTAATAGCGCTAGCGGCACGAGAAGCGGCAGGATAAACCCACCATTGTGCATGCCATTGGCATAAAACCAACTGGTATCAGGTAACTGCACATAACCGCGTATAGGCAGAGAGATGCGCCATAGTGCCGCTTTTAGCGGGTGATTGCCATTGGCCATTAACGCCTGCGCCCATTGATTTTCACCCGCGCCGACCGCGCTCAAACGGGGGACAAGCGGCTCTTGATGGGCGACAAGGGTGTAGTAGTAGGGGCTGATGACGATGATAAACACGGCTAACGAGATGAGCATGCCGCGCCAAACAGGCGGACGCTGGCGAAAGAGCACCAACGCGCTCATCCATGTGATGAATAGTGGCGGATAGAGCAAGCGCCCCCCTTCATAAAAATACTGCGTCAAAGCGAGGCAAGCGCCGGCCAGCGCATAATCCAGCCCGCGCCCATAACGCACTGCACGCGCCAGAAATAGCAAAGCCAACACGCCAAAGAATGGGTCGGCGCTGTTGTTAATGCCGATGCGGGTCAAATGCACATGGGGCGGAAAGGTGGCGAGGATAAAAGCCGCCCAAAGCGCCACATGGCGATTGAACAGGTGATAGCCCAAGCCGTAGGTGGCGGCGACGGTTGCGACACCGAATAACACGCTGAGTAAGCGCAAGCTGGTCAATGAAGCGCCAAACAACGAGACAAACCACGATTGGCCATAGGGGAAAAGCCAAGTAAACGCTGTGACCAGTTCGGAGAATGGCGTGAATAGTTGGATATTGGGCGTTTGTAACAAGCGAGCAACAGCATCGGCATAATGCAGTTCGTCCAAAAAGCGATGCGTGCCGCCGGTTTCCAATTGCCACAAGCGCACCACCAACGCCAGCGCCAATATCCCCCACAGCAGCCAATCCCGCCGCAAGGAGAGGCGCCAGCGCTCACCACCCGCAATCCCCCACACCACCAACCCAACGCCAGCCACAAAGCCGATGAACTGTAAATGATGCGATAGTGAGAGCAGCGGCATGAGTAGCGCGGGTATCTCTGTATCGTCATGGCGCAAACCGTTGGCCTGTGCCACCAGCATGAGCAAAACAATACCGCCCACAAGCGGCCACAGGCGGACGGGGCGAAGGCGATTTTGCGGGCGGACGGCGGGTGGGTTCAAGATGGGGCGATGAAAGAGCAGCAATCCGATGAAGGGCAATCCGCCTATCCATAATAAAAGCGCTAATTGGATGGCTTGCTCGTTTTGTTCATTAGCGGGGCGCAAAAGCCAAGCGGCTAGCCCATATAAGGCCAGCAGGATGACAATTATCACACGATTAAACCACTTATCTGCTGTCGTCATGGCGTCTCCATCTGCGCGGCGGCGGGGGCATAATAAAGGGCGAACTGCTCATCTGGGGGAACGGCGTAAGGGCTGAATTGGGGCGCGGCAGTATTGAAATGTACCTTTAGCAAGGACAAGGTGGCGCTATCATCTGGGGCGATGAAAAAGGCATGGTCAACATCGCGGGGCAAGGCGGCAAAATAAGCGGCGTCGACCTCCGCATTGAAGCGCGTTTCTATATCGCGCAGCTGCCCGCTGAGGAATGTCGCCATTTCGCGGGCATAGCCAGCATCAAAGCTATAGGTCGTGATGATATGCACCTGTACATCTTCTGCGAACGCCAATGAGCGAAACACAGCATCCTCTACATCACGCCATGGGCGAACTTGACGAATTTGCACATTATAAAAGGGCAGATGAACGGCGAAATAATAGGCCGTTTGGCCAATTGCCAGCGCACTTATCACTATAACCATGAGCGCAGTGGCGGGCAAACGGGGGAAGCGCTGGCCGATAGCATCTAGCGCCATAACCAAACCATAAGCCGTGACTAAAACGAGGGCGGGCATCGCGCCAATATAACGGGTGGCGGCGGCGCTATTGAGCATGAATAGGCCATTGCTCAACGCCAGCAAACAGAGCCATAGCGGCAATACAAAAGGCAGGTCGCGCGGATGACGAACCAGCTTATAGAGGCCGAACAAGAAAAATGGCACGAGAGCAGGTAACAAAAGCGCGGTTTGTCCACCGTAAAAAGTGGATTGGTCGGGCAAGAGCACATAGAGGGCGAAGGCGCGGGCGATTTGGTCAAGTTGGACGGCTAACCAGCCATCGGCAGGCGCAGAGAGCAGTAGATTTAGCCAGTAATCTAGGCCTAGCGCAGCATCACCCATACGGCCAGCCAAAGGCGCATCGATAAATGTCCATGCGATATAGAGCGGCGCGCCAATGATG
>WGEI01000479.1 GCA_015492875.1 Anaerolineae bacterium
GGAAGTAGAAACGGAAATCCCAGATATAAAGAAGCAAATTGAGGGCATTCGCACCAAATTAGGGTTGCTAGAGGAACTCGCTTTGCGTAATGAACGGCGCATTCAAGAGATACAGATGGGCGAAGGTGAACGGCGCGACCAGATTCAAGCCTTTATTGACCAGCAAACTTTGCTCATGCAGCAAAGAGACCAGCAGATTAAGGATTTGCTGGAGAAATTTGGTGAGCAAGATAGCCAGATGCAACGCAATCTGGAGCGGTTTGAGCAGTGGGCAGATGTCTATCGCCAGATGAAACGCATTGTCGAGGACTTCGACCGCATCGGTGACCGCCTAGAGCGCCGCATTAATGAAGTGGCGGAAATGCAACGGCTCAGTGAAGAGCGTTTCCGCGATGAGTGGAATGACTGGCGCGCAGAAGATCAAAAACGCTGGAAACAATTCACACTCTCCAATGATGATGTATGGCGCAATCATGATAAAGAGTTTGAGCGCTTTGTGCAGAAGTTGGGTGAATTAGAGGCAGCCTTGCGCCCTGTGGCAGATAGTGTGGAACGCATGTGGCGATTGGAAAGGGAGCGGGCGCGGTTATATCGTGAGCGTTACCAAGCGCTGTTGTTGGAATACGATACAGCGGGCACTGGTAGTGAGACTTCTGGTGAGCTGAATAACGGTACAACCACCACTTAACATGCGTGTTGTAGGCACAGCAGGCCATGTAGACCATGGCAAATCAACACTTGTAAAACGGCTAACAGGCATTGACCCGGATAGATTAGCCGAAGAAAAAGCGCGCGAAATGACCATTGAGCTGGGGTTCGCGTGGCTTACCTTACCTGATGGCGAAGAGGTGGGTATCGTTGATGTTCCTGGTCACCGTGATTTTATTGAAAACATGCTGGCAGGGGTTGGTAGCATTGACGCAGTTCTACTTGTCATCGCAGCTGATGAAGGTGTCATGCCGCAAACACGGGAACATTTGGCCATTTTAGATTTATTGGGCATTGAGCGGGGGCTAGTCGTGTTGACAAAAATCGACCTTGTCGACGATGAAGCGTGGCTAGAACTCGTCATGCAAGATGTGCGTGACGTATTACAGGGAACAACCTTAGCAACAGCCCCCATACTGTCGGTTTCTGCTCATAGTGGTGAGGGTATTGAAGCGCTCCTTGAACAGTTAACGATATTGCTCCAAGAAACGCCCCGCAGGGCTAACTACAACCGTCCATATTTATCTATTGACCGCGTATTCACCATTAGTGGGTTTGGCACTGTGGTCACAGGAACTTTATTGGGTGGCGCGCTCAGTGTTGGGGATGAAGTGATGATTTACCCCCAACAACTAAGAGGGCGTATTCGTGGATTGCAGAGCCATAAAAAGAGAGTAGAGCGAGCCGTGCCGGGAAGTCGGGTGGCGGTTAATATCACGGGCATCGAAAAACGCCAGATTGCGCGGGGAGACCTTTTAGCATATCCTGAGCAGCTAAACCCCACATTATTGGCAGATGTGCATTTTCGTTACTTGCCAGACATACAACGTCCGCTCAAACACAATGCAGAAGTGAAGTTTTTCAGCGGTGCGACGGAACGTATTGGCCGAGTACGATTGCTGGATAGCGATATGCTCTCCCCCGGTGAAAGTGGTTGGTTACAAATACGATTTGAGCAACGGACGCCCCTAATTCAGGGAGAGCGTTTTATCCTCCGTTACCCTTCTCCCCCAGAAACTATAGGCGGCGGGATTATTGTCAATCCCAACCCCGGCAAGCGTTGGAAACGGCACCAGCCACAAGTTATTGCAGCGCTAGAAACCCGCCTATCCGGCAGGCCAGCTGACAAAGTCGCTCAAGCTGCTGAGGCTACAGAGCCGATAAAAATCGGCCAGCTACAGCAAATTACAGGCTATGATGACGAACAGCTAGCGGCTGCTATCGCTGAAGCGCTTAGAGAGGGATTGCTCATTCAGTTTGAGGATGGGCGGGTCATAGCGCGAACGCGCTTCCATGCGTTGTTAGATGCTATGTATGACATCCTGAGCAATTATCATCGCCAATATCCGCTACGATTAGGGATGCCCAGAGAAGAGTTACGCAGCCGCTTAAAGCTTAAGCAGGCGACCTTAGGGCTTTTCTTGCAACAGCAAGAGCAGATTATTGATGAGGGGCATTTGGTACGGCTAAAATCGCATAAAATCCAATTCAGCGCACAACAAGAGGCGCAAATACGCCAAGTTATAGAAGTTTTATCGGAAAATCCGTTTGCCCCTCCCCCACGAAGCGCACTACTTCAAATCGTTGATGAAGAAATTTTATACGCACTGCTTGATTTAGATGAAATCGTCCAAGTTCAACCAGAAATCATCTTTGTGCGAGATATTTATGAGCAAATCGTTGCCACAATATTACAGTGGATAGAGCAACACGGCGCAATCACTGTACAAAACTTGCGAGACGAACTGAACACGTCACGCAAATATGCTATTGGTGTGTTGGAATACTTAGATGGGCAAGGTATTACACGCCGTGTTGGTGATGAACGCATTCGAGGGCGAAACGCTCCAGCTTAAGAACGTCCGGGTTCATCGCCACGTAAAGTTAAATTAACGTGGTCGCCAACACGCACATCTAAGCGGGTGGCTGCGTTATCTTGGTTCAAAGCAACCTCTAGAAAACCATTGCTGTTTATCAACATCATAAAATCACCACGAACACCCTCATGATAAGCGCGGCTTATGCCCAAAATGTCAACATCATGAATGCGTAAAACAGCGGTGGGGGCAGCAATTGGGACAGGGGTTTGCCTATCACCAAAGCAAGGTTCAAGGCGTAGGCGCTCCGACGACAACCAACGCAATTTCCCAATGCTGGTAGCCACATTGCCAAAATGGTCAATATGCATGACCTCGCCACTGATTTTATGTTCTTGAACAACCATCTGGGGGGCGGGAAGCGATTTTATTTGTTCTAAGCGCGCCCCAAACTGCGTTAACGGCACACCTGCAGCAGCATGGGCGGCGGCAGGGGCAAAAATATCTCGCCCATGAAATGTAACGCTCATATCTGGCAGGTGGTACTCAGGGTTTGCCAGTTCATAAGCCTCATAC
>WGEI01000480.1 GCA_015492875.1 Anaerolineae bacterium
ACCCAACGCCTCTCGGAAAGCGCGCAAGGTGGCGCTGGTATCGTCGTCATTCGCGGTTTGGCTCTAGGCATGTTCAGCACCTTCGCCCCAGTGGCGATTGTCGTGATTGTGACGCTGGTGGCTACCGCACTAACTGGCCTCTACGGTGTGGCGGTGGCTGCTGTGGGTATGCTGTCCACACTCGGCATCACCCTCGCCACCGATGCCTATGGCCCTGTTGCGGATAATGCTGGCGGTATTGCCGAAATGTCCGAACTCGAAGGCTCTGTC
The DNA here is from genome assembly GCA_015492875.1 of Anaerolineae bacterium. GTDB lineage: Bacteria > Chloroflexota > Anaerolineae > Aggregatilineales > Phototrophicaceae > S146-30. Next base: position 271 of record WGEI01000480.1, read on the forward strand.
CGTGACCGCACAGATGCCCTCGATTCACTTGGTAACACCACCGCTGCTACAGGAAAAGGCTTTGCCATCGGTAGTGCTGCCATGACCGCTCTGGCGCTTATCGCCGCATTCATTGCTGCGCTTTCCGCTGGTGCTGGTGGTGGCGAAGTTGCCCTAGAACTCAATATCCTGGACCCACGTCTGATTACTGGTGCTTTCATCGGCGGTTTGTTGCCCTTTATCTTCAGTGCGCAAACGATGCTAGCTGTAGGCGATGCTTCACAGGCCATTGTGGAAGAAGTCCGCCGCCAATGGCAGACCATCAAAGGGTTGAAGGAAGGCGAAACTGAGCCAGATTACGAGCGCGCCGTCGCCATCAGCACCGATAGCGCCATTCGCCGCATGTTGCCGCCGGGCATCATCGCCGTAGCTGTTCCAGTGGCGATAGCTGTACTCACTATCATCGCCCATAGCGCTGGTGATGATAGCCTGCTGGCGAAACTTGTCGGCGTGGAAACCCTTATCGGCGTATTGATTGGCTCTCTCGTGACGGCCTTCATGATGGCTGTTATGATGGCCAACGCTGGCGGCGCGTGGGATAACGCTAAAAAGTACATTGAGCGCGGCAACTATGGCGGCAAGGGTAGCGAAGCCCATAAAGCCGCTGTTGTTGGCGATACCGTCGGCGACCCCTTCAAAGACACTTCTGGACCATCGCTGAACATCTTGCTGAAGCTCTTGGCCATTGTCTCGCTGGTGATTGCTCCGCTTTTGGCTAATCTCGGCTAGCGATAAAGCTACTGAATACTGCAGGGCGCGCCTTTGAGTGCGCCCTTTTGCTTTCGCCTAATATAACAGAACTTGCTATACTCAAATATGTATTGGTTTTTGTTCTATAGAATTGAGGTGTAAACATGCCCCGCATAAGTGTAAATGGCGTGGAATTATTTTATATTGATACAGGTGGTTCTGGCGAAACTATCGTTTTTTCTCATGGACTTTTAATGAGCCATAAGATGTTTGAGCATCAAATCAATGCGCTTCAAGACCGCTATCGCTGTATTGCTTATGACCATCGCGGGCAAGGGCAGAGCGAGGTGACACAAGATGGCTATGATATGGATACTTGCTACGAAGACGCCGTTGCCCTCATCGAAGCATTGGATTGTGCGCCAGTACATTTTGTTGGCCTCTCTATGGGCGGTTTTGTCGGCATGAGAATGGGTATACGTCGGCCAGATTTATTGCGCTCGTTGATACTTTTAGAAACTTCTGCCGACCCAGAGCCAGAAGAGAATTTGCCACGCTATAACCTGTTGAAGTTTATCGCTCGCTGGATTTCTCCCAAATTTATTGTCAATGGCGCGGCCAAGTCCCTCTTTGGCAAAACTTTCCTCACCGACCCCGCCCGCCGCGAAGAACTCGCCTATTGGAAAAATCATATCGCCAATTTCAACCGCTATGGCCTCACCCGTGCGGCCACTGGCGTTTTTACCCGTAAGCCAGTGTATGACGAACTGCCCAAAATCAACGTTCCCACGCTTATCATGGTGGGCGATGAAGATGTCGCTACCGTGCCCGCCAAAGCCGAACGCATTCATGACCAAATCCCCGGATCTAAACTCGTGATTATCCCCCATGCCGGCCATTCTTCCTCTGTCGAGCAGCCAGAATACGTCACAAAAACCATCACGGAATTTCTAGAGAGCCTTAAATAAGGTGTCATATATTTATGGCCTATGGTATAACATGCGGGCGTTTACCCGATTATTATTGGAGTAAAGTTTCAATGACGCCTAGAGGAAAATATTTTGAAGAGTATGAAGTCGGCGCGAAAATGATTACCCGCGCCCGCACCATTACTGAAGCCGACCTCGTGAACTTTGCCGGTCTAACCGGCGACTATAACCCCATGCACACCGACGCCGAATATGCTAAATCGACCTTAATGGGGCAACGTGTTGCTCATGGTTTGCTTACCCTCAGCTATGCCGTCGGCCAAGCCTACCAGCTCGGTTTCATGGAACGTACTATTCTCGCATTTCGCAGTTTAGAGATGAAATTTAGCCTGCCCGTCTACATTGGCGATACGATTCATGCAGAGCTTGAAGTGCTAGAGAAAAAAGAAGCCAAGCGTCTTGGTGGCGGTACTGTCATTATGGAGATGAAGGTTATCAATCAAGAGGGCAAAGTGGTGCAAAAAGGGACTTTAACCGTATTGGTGGCTGCTAAACCCGATGGGGAGTGATTGCTCAGCAAGTGCTTTGGCTATACCTATGGTTTGCAGGTGGATGTCAACAATGTCATCCACCTTTTTTGCGTATCCCCCAGCCATCGTCACTGCGATGGGGATGCCAGCTTTAACACACATACCCAACACTAACGCATCTCTTTTCGCCAGCCCATCCTTGCTCAATGCGAGTTTGCCCAGCGTGTCATCTTTATACGGGTCTGCCCCCGCTAGGTAAATCGCTAAACCAGCATCAAAAACCGCCAATATCCTATGAAGCGCTTCCTCTAGCATATCCAGATACACTTCATCGCCTGTGTTATCGGCCAGCCCTATATCTAAATCTCCCGCCACTTTGCGAAATGGGAAATTCTTTTCCCCATGAATTGAAAAAGTGAAAACAGAGGTGTCGTCCTGAAAAATTGCTGCCGTACCGTTGCCTTGATGCACATCGCAATCAATAACCAATACGCGCTTGACCCGTGTTTCCGCTTGTATCGCCCGCGCCGCGACGGCACTATCATTGAAGACACAATAGCCTTCACCATGCTCATATCCAGCATGATGCGTGCCCCCAGCCAAATTAACCGCCATGCCATCCTCCAACGCTGCCCAACATGCGGCTATCGTTCCCCCAGAAGAACGCTTTGAGCGTTCTACCAACTGCGGCGACCACGGAAAGCCCATCCGCCGTATCTCTTGGCGGGTGAATGCCCCCTGTTTGACTTTATGAACATATGCCGCACTATGGGCGCGTAACAAATCCTCATCACGAGCTGCCGACGGCTCAAAAAGCTCATCTTCCCGCAAAACGCCTTCACCGATGGCGCGCTCTCGCAACCGCGCATACTTCTTCATGGGAAAGCGGTGTTCAGTAGGCAAGGGCAAAACGAAATGGTCGCAATAAAACGCTCTCATGACGCTCTCGCCTCTAGCTCCAAAGTTTGCGGCAACCAACGCCATGTGATGAATGTAATAGCCCCAAACAATAGTGCCGCGGTTAAAAATGTCACACGTAATCCGAACCATGTGGCAATAGTTGCGCTGATGAGCGGAGCAACCGCACGTGATGCCGCTACAATCGAATTATCTAACCCGTATGCTGTGCCTTCTTCACCTCGTTGAGTGTATACAGCAATCATAGCGCTTGGTGCGGCAATCATCCCCCCCATTGCTAGCCCGGTGGCTGCTTGCAGGGCTATCAGTTGCCATGCGTCGTTGACAAACGCTTGCGGAATATATGTAATCAGGGCGAAAATCGCGCTACCCAGCAGGATTTTACGATGCCCAATACGGTCTCCCAATCGCCCCAAGTAAACTGCACTAAAAGATGCCGCTGCAGATGATGCCCCTACCATTAAGCCTGTATATGTGCCTTGACTATCACTCTCAATGGCCAATGACGCGATAAATAGAGGTGCAATGGGCACAATAATCGTGCGAGTTAATCCAGTCATGAAGCGGATGATATATACGGGTTTCACGCCCGCCGCCCCAAGAATATGCCGCCATGCTGCAATGATACCCGTGCGCTTTGCTTTTTCTTGCTCATCAGGCTGAAAGTTCTCCCGTACTCCCACCATCACAAGGAATCCAGCGAAAGCCAGCAATATAGCGGTCAAAATAAATGGCGCTCTAAATCCATACGCATCAGAGAGGATGCCACCAATCAGCGGCCCTAATGCGATACCGCCCCATAGCCCAACCTGTATTGCCCCCATGGCGAACCCCGTTCGCTCACGCGGCGCTTCTCCCGCTATCAAAGCATTCGCTGCCGAAACCGTTCCGGCCACCATGCCTTGCAGCGCCCGTAGCAAAACTAGCTCTTCGGCACTGTTTACATATCCCATCAGGAAGAGCAAAATTGCCGCCCCAAAGGTCGCGCGCTCCACCATGAGTTTGCGCCCGTATCTATCGGCTAATGCTCCCCAAACAGGTGCAGCGAACATCATGGTGAATCCCTGTGCGGAGAACACCATGCCCGCCCAGAATTCGATGCTCAAACTGGTGTTTGTGCCCAGTTCTGCCACATAAAGCGGCAAGAAAGGGAAAATAATCGAAAATCCAACAGCCGATAACACCTGAGCAATGATGACAATGCCCAGTGTGATTTGCCAGCGAGGGCGCGCCAGCAGGGTAGATAGAGCGCTACTTATCATAAAATCACTCAATCTATTATTGTTTAAGCGCTTTTATACCCTGCCATGTTTGTGCCTTGTATGCAACGCTGATGGACTGCTATGGTTTAGCTAAAGCTATTCTTCAGAAATGTAATCAGGCTATTCAAAAACGCCGCAGCCATTTCCACCATTGGGTTCGCTAATGGCGATGGATGCACAACACAAAATCGGGTGTCAAATAGAGGTTAACTTTTTTGCCTAAAGTTTATGCGTAACAAACTCTTATGCTGTATACTGGGCATATTAGTTTTGTTGAAATCCATAGAGTGCTCGGGGCTATTATGGTTGATGTCTTTATTTCCTACTCTCGTAAAGATAAAGAATTTGTCCGAAGGCTGCATGAATCTTTAGAATCCGTTGGCAAAGAGACTTGGGTAGATTGGGAGAATATCCCGCTTACTGCTGACTGGTTAGAAGAAATTTATGCAGGTATTGAAGCCGCTAACGCCTTTGCCTATGTCATAAGTCCTGATTCTGTACGCTCTGAAGTATGCAGTTTAGAATTGATGCATGCCATTGAGCATAATAAACGCCTTGTACCTATTTTGCGGCGCGAGCTTATCGAAGAGGGTGATAAGG
>WGEI01000481.1 GCA_015492875.1 Anaerolineae bacterium
TTGGGCACAGAAGATGTCTTCGGCGCGGGCTATCGCGGCAGCATCGTGCTCAGCCGCCGCCCCTTAACCGCTATGGGGCTACAAATCGCCGAAGAGCAAAATGTGCATGGCGTTATCGCCCCCTCGATGGATGCTAGTTTGCGCCCCCGCGCGTTAGAATCGGAAATCGCCGTTTTCCTCACCGAAGGCTTTGGCGAGATGCCCATGAGTACCGCTGTATATAGCCAACTTAAAGACTATAACGGGCGCTCGATTTTGATGGATGCCTATACCCCCGTTGGTGAAGCGCCGCGCCGCCCAGAAATCATCATCAACGAACTGAGCAAAGAGCACCCGCCCCGCCCCAACTTTATGCTGGCCTTGCGCCCCGGCATGGCGGTGCGCATTACCCGTGAGCCACATGCTGGCTCATTGGTGCGCGTGGTCGATTTGCCTAAAAAGCCTGTTTTATTAGACAATGGTCTGAGAGTTCCTTGCGCACAAGTAGAACTCGTCAGTGGCGAAGTTATCGCTGTGCCATTGGCTGATTTAGAATATATTGGACGTTAGTTAAATGAGACAATCAGGTGGTGGCGAAAATTTCATCTTCAGTAGATAATAGGGACTGTTATTGCATAAAGCGGCGGCGCTTGTGCGTAGCCGGCGTTGGCGGCATGTCCTCCACCGCTTTAAGGGAGAGCACTTATGGCTGATGATTTTAATTTCGACGATGATGAAACCTTTGATTTCGGTGGCGAATTCGATGATTTTGACGATGAAGGCATCGATTTTGGCGATGATGAATTAGCTGGCTTTGGCGATGATGAGCTGGGCGATGACTTTCTCGCCGACGATGACGATTTCGGCGAGGCGGAAAGCTCTGGCCCTAGCCGTACGTTTATCCTCATTGCCGCGATGATGTTCATTGTCTTCCTCGTTGGCGTTGTGCTGCTGATTGTGGTCATTAGCCGCCCCACCGGCCCTACACCGACGCAACTCACAGCGACTTCGATTGTGATGACCAACGAGGCGGTGGAAGTAGCCTTGCGGCAAACAGATGATGCCAATGCCACACAGGCCGTTTTGAATGTGACCGCAACTTCTGAAGCGGCGACGCAAATCGCTAATGCTACGGCCACCACGAACGCATTGATTGCCGCGCAAACTGCTACTGCGCAGGCGTTATTTGCTGCGCAGACAGCCACCGCGCAGGTGACACCGACGCCTATCCCAACGACGCCAGCTGGAGAAGGTACAGAAGAGCCAACCGCTGAAGGGCCAACACCAACCGCCAGCAATACCCCGCCACCCTTTGGCGCAGAAGCGGTTCAACAGACGGCCACTGCCCTCGCATTGACCTTGCAGCCTGTCGGTACAGCGACACCGGGCGGCGCAGGCGGCGCGGTTTTGACGCCAACAGTGCCCGGTCAAGGCGGTGGTGGAATGGACACCCTGCCCGAAACCGGCCTCTTTGATGATGGTTTGAGCATTACCGCAGTGGCTTTGATGGCGCTTGGCTTGCTCGGTGTTATCTTCTTCTCGCGCAAGGCGCGCGCGGCCTATAGCAACCAAGATTAACCAGCAACTACTCGCAAATGCGGCGGCCACAGCTCATGCGCTGTGGCCGTTTTTTATTGCCTGTTGATAAAGCGCCATCACTTGCTGGGCAACGCGCTCCCATGTCTGTTGTTGTGCCTTTTGTCGCCCCGCTTCGCCCATACGTTTGGCCAATGACTCGTCTACTAGCACCCGTGTTATCGCTTTGGCCAGCGCGTGACTATCCTGCTGTGGTACAAGAAAGCCAGTTACACCGTCGTCAATCGCGTCCTCAATACCACAGTCCCGCGTCCCTATAACGGGCACGCCGGCAGCGCTGGCCTCTAAATGTACCAGCCCGAACCCTTCAAAGTCATAGCCATGATTTTGCGAAGGCAGCGCGAATACATCCGCCGTAGCATACCAGCGCAGCAACGTATCTTCAGAGACGAACCCCTCCAATTGCACCGCTTCGGTTAAATGATGGCGGGCGATGGCTTGCCGCACTTCTTGCGTATACAGGGCAGATTCTTTGATGCGCCCCAACACCACTAAGCGCGCATCGGGCACTGTTTTGCGCACCTCTGCCATTGCCTTCACTAGTTCCAGCGTCCCCTTGCGCCGCTTGACGCCACCCGTTGTGAGGATAGTCGGGCGCTTTTCGGGGAATGGCGGTGGCAATTGGGCGAAGCGTTGGGGGAAGATACCGTTAGGCACAACGGGCGTTTGTGCTTCGCTTAGCTGGAGGTGTTGTTGTGCGGTGCGGGCGGTATAGTGGCTAACGCATATCAAAGTACCCCGCCGCATCGCATAGCGGTAAAGTGCGCTGGAGGGAAAACGGTGTAGGCGGTCAATATACACATATGTGCCATGCGCTGTTATGAATAGGGGGCGTTGGCTCGTTATCAATGCCGCTAAAGGCGCATAGGGTTCTGCTGTAGCATGAATAATATCGCAGGTTTGAAGTAACTGCCGCACACGCGGCAACGTCGCCAGCAAGCGGGGCGTAAAATAACGTGCGCGCGGCGTTACAGTTGGCAATAGCTTATGTATGGCGGAATAATGGACATCAGGTGAATTTTTCGCGCTGATGATCGTCAAATCTGCCCCGATATTGTGGAGCGCTTCCGCCAGTGCGTGGCTATAGTGTGCCCAGCCATGTGCATAGCTGAGTTCGGCTGTGATGAGGCCAATCTGCATAAAATCGTTATCCTACAAAGTTGTCAATCTTCTTCCCCCAGTATCATTTTCCCCCATGTTGCGCTACATATGTTTTCAAATACTGTCGCAACTCGTCTTCACTACGGCACAAATGATTGAGGCAGCCTTCAATCATCACATTGAGCGTCACAATACCAGAGCGCTGGCGGCAATCTGTGAATAAGCCGACAATATGCTTGCCCTTAGCATAGCCATACCCCAGTTCCCATGCTGTGCCGTCATCCGTTGTCACGCCATTCAAACTAGCGACAATGATGTCGGCGCGGTCTACAGCATCGCGGTCACTGGCGAAAATGCGGGGCAAGTCATCCGCCGCCGCCAAAATGCCCGCGTCTCGATGTGGCAAATAGGTATCTAGCCCGGCCTCGCGCGCCCATGCATCCAGTTGCTCTGCATACCAGCGTTCGGCCTCGTTAAAAAGCGGGGCGGCAATATAGGCATAAAGAGACATTTTCCCTCCCAAGTGTTTCTAAACAAGCGTACAATGGTGTCGCTATAACCTGTTCAGTTATACGCACGAGGTTAAGTATGACACAAAAAACACGACAAGACGATGTAACCGCTGGTTTAACCCAGCTCGGTAGTGGTGACGGCACAAAACCCAGCCGCACGCTGGAAACTTTCCCCAACCGCCATCCCCACCGCCGCTATATAGTATCACTAGTTACAGACGAATTCACCACCAACTGCCCAATGACCGGCCAGCCCGATTTTGCCACTATCCGCATTCGCTATATCCCTGACCAGCGAGTAGTGGAATCTAAATCGCTCAAGCTATATCTGTGGTCTTTCCGCAATGAAGGGCATTTTCATGAGCACGTGACCAATATCATTCTAGATGACTTGGTTGCTGCTTTCGAGCCACATTTTTGCGAGGTCATCGGCGAATTCAAGGTGCGGGGCGGCATCGCAATTACCGTAGAAGCGCGCTACGAGCGTGAAGAAAACGCCTAAAGCGGGTTTGGGCGTAGATGCAAAAGAGGCGCTCCTGATTTTCGATGGAAATACGCCAGCCAAACGGCCTGCGCCCTATGGAAGTGCTGAAGCTCTTAGACCCGATTATGAACGTGCTTGAGCCGCATTGAGGCCTAAAAAGTAGCGCCACTTCCGTATGGAGTGGGAAGTGGCACGCTACTCTCTGCTGCTGCGACCTTAGGGGGAATAAAGGTATTCAACTGTATCCTAAAGCCAAGACCTTATCATTTTCTTACAATTTGTGTCTTATTATGGGCGCAATTGGCGAATGACGAATTCTGGCGCGGGGTGTCCCGATGTGATGACCTCTGCCACGGCGGCGTTAATGTCAAATGCTGCGCTGCGTAAATCCACCTCGACTTTATCGCCTTCAATCGTGATGAACGCCCACTGGGCTTGGCCATACGCCCGGTGCGCTAGCCCCACGCTTCCCGCGTTCACGATGCGCCAATTGCCAACGGTGCGGTTCATCTGAACATGCGTATGGCCGCCAATCGCTAAACGCCCTTCGCGGTCTAAGAGATAATCGAGCACCTGCTCTTCTGGCGTTTCGGCAGTGAGGAAGGCCTCATCGTTGCCGGGCACAGCATGATAACCAATAACCCAGCCGAAGCCCTCCGCCTTAGTTGATAGCTCCTTGCCGAGAATGCTCGCTAGAAACTGGTAATCCTCAAAACTCAGTTGTTCAACATTCCACACTAGAATGTCGTCGATAACGCGCCAGTTCCGCCGCATCTTCTCCAGTGTCTCGGCATCTTTGGCTGGCTTTGACGGGAAGCGCTCTCCCGTGACGAGATAGCGGTCAGTATTGCCGCCAATGACCTTGAATTTTTTCTCACCATGTTTTGCCTGCAAATCTTGAATGCGCCGTATACAGGTCGCTGGGTGAGGGCCAAAAGCCGCCAAATCGCCTAAACACCAAATTTCATCGACCTCACCCTGCGCATCTACATCTTTCAATGCAGCGTCAAGCGCGGTTTTATTGCCATGTATATCCGATATGACAGCTAAACGCATGTTGCCTTCTCCTTAGCGTTATGTGCAGTAATAAGTTTAGCACAGTCCTCCGTGAATACCCCTTTCACTTATACCGCACTTTACGCTGAATTCACCACATGGCTTCCGTGCCGCATGAAAAAGGGCGCTTTCACCCTATTCGGAGAGCGCCCCCAGCGGCAATTAGCCGTTCTTGCGGAATTGTGTGTGCTGCCATGGCTCGAAGAGATGCACCAATTTCAGCCGTTGGTATTTGCCGGTAGAGGTGACTGGTATATCTGTGCCAAAGACCACCGCTTTCGGGCTTTTCTCAAATGTCATCCGTTCACGACAATAGGCGATAATTGCCTCTGCGGTGAGCTGTGCGCCTTCTTCCAGCACAATATATGCCCCAACCTCTTCGCCATAGTAATCATTGGGGAAGGCGATGGCTAAGCCCACTTTGACGCCGGGAATTTCCAATAGCACTTCCTCAATATCAAATGGGCTGAACTTCACGCCGCCGCGGTTGATAAGCTCTTTAATGCGCCCTGTGATGAAAAAGAAATGCCGCCCTTGCTCATCGACCTCGAAGAAACCTTCGTCACCGCTACGAAACCAACGGAACTTGAACGTTTCTTTATTGGCATCTGTCCGTTTGAAGTAATACTTCATCACATTATGGCCGCGAATACAAATTTCGCCACGTTCTCCCGGCCCCAACTGCACGCCATTTCCGCTAGCATCGAATATCGCCATTTCATTAGGTTCAATCGGGCAGCCAATGCTAGGGTAGCCATAATGCTGCATCCAATGTTGGTGCTCTTCCCACGTCAAATCTATCGGCAGGAAACAGCTATAACAAGTTGTCTCGCTCAGGCCATAACCATGTAAAATCGGTAGGCCGAAGGTATTTTCAAAGTCGCGCGCTAGGGCTACTGCTAGCGTGCCCGCGCCACAGATGAAATGGCGGAAGTGCGTCAAATCGCGGCGGCTGATACCTTGCCCGAAGATAGTATCGCCCTTTTCACGGCAAGCCTCACCATACTCGAGCAGGAACTGTAGCAAGGTTGGCACAACACTGACGATATTCACGCCCTCGCGCACTACCCGTTCCCAAAAGTGGTGGCTGCTAAAAGCGCGATTGAGCACTGTAGAGCCGCCCACAAAGAGCGGTGTGACTAGCGTTACCACAATGCCATTGACATGGTGAATGGGCAAAACGCACATCATCCGTTGGTTGCCAGTGATGCCCTGCCACTGCGAAATGCCCAGCGCATCCACCAGCAAGTTATATTGTGTCAACACCACGCCTTTCGGTGCGCCTGTTGTGCCGCTAGTATAGACCAATAGCGCTTCATCATCGAGCGTTGGCGTGAACTCTGTTGGCGCTAAAAGAGCGTCATCATCGGTTTTGCCCTCTTGCTGATCACCGAGAAAGGTGGTTGGCAAATTCTTCACCGCTTCGTGAAAATGTAGATAGCGCGCTTGTGGCGACCCACCTACCTGCACAATTTGGTGGATGTTTGGCGCGCCTAGCCCTTCTTCGTTGCCATGAAT
>WGEI01000482.1 GCA_015492875.1 Anaerolineae bacterium
GCCCGGTGATAGTGCCGATTAGCGATTACGGCTCTCGTGGGCGCAAAATGGTTTTAACCGCTACTGCCGGGGCCTATGCATTTAAGTTTTCAGTAGAGGATGGTGACCCGTTTGAGGTGATTTATGCCAGCTCTTACTTTGATGATGATGTACAGGACTTAACGGCTATAGCACTCGTTCCTGTAGACCGTTTAGATACATGGGCGGCGTTTGAATTCGCCTGTGCGCGTGCGGTGCGCCCCCGTATTCGCCGCCGCCGCGATGTCTATATCATTGGCGGTACAGATGCCTTCTTTGATCCGACAGTTGAATGGGATGATGTCATCCTGCCAGATGGTTTGAAGCGCGACATCCTCGATGATATTGAAGCCTTTTTTGAAGAAGGGGTGCATATCTATCGCCAGCTCAAATTAGCGCCTTTCCGCAAATTACTGTTGGCGGGTGTGCCGGGTACAGGCAAAACGATGCTCTGTGCCGCATTAGCTAAAATTGCGCTCAATAAAGGCCGTATTGTTGTCTATGTTTCCGGCTCAGACCGTGATGGCGCAACATTTGAGAAAATTCAGCGCGCTTTTCAGGCCGTTGCTGCCGCGCGCTATCCCACCTTGCTCATTGTGGAGGAATTAGACGCCTATTTGCGCGGGGATGATAAAGCTCGTATTCTCAATGTGCTAGATGGTGTAGAATCTCCCAATAACCCGCAAGGGTCTTTACTATTAGCCACAACCAACTATCCTGAAGCTATTGATGAGCGTATTGCTAAACGTCCGGGGCGTTTAGACCGTATTTTCATTGTGCCGACAATTCAAGATGACGAGTTGGCTAAGCGTATGTTGCGCTATTATATGGCTGATCAATGGCAGGAAGACCACGTTGCAGTGGTGTCGCAATTGATAGGGCAGCCGGGCGCCTTTGTACGCGAAGTGGCTTTACATGCCCGCATGCTCGCCGCACATGAGCGCAAAACTACTGTCACACTGGACTTGCTTCAGCAATCTGTAGAGAGTTTAACGCGCCAATTGAAAGCCGAGCGCGATTTCCTATTACAACGTCGCCCGATGGGGTTGGTGAACCAATATCGCCGCCCCAACACACGAGGAAATTCACCTTTTGATGCTGATTAGGGCGCTGTTTCTCGTGGACGCATAATGATATAGTCAAAGCCATTCATACGGATTTCTTCCGCTGGAAAATAATGACGGCTAATGGCTTCTAAAACATCGGGCGGGTAAAATTGTGCTCTTAGCACAAGAAAGGCAAAAGCTTTTTCCTCAATCATAGAGACAAGCTCCGTGCCATTCCATAAGCCCGCCCGCCATAAATTAAGCAGTTGTGTTGGATTGGTTATAACATCACGCCCTGCGGCAAAGCTAAACCCCGCTTCTTCGCTGAGAACAGGCTTTTCTGCTTCTCGCATCATCTCAACAATATAATCTCCTGCCGCAATATCCTCTGCTGTGACTAAGTGCCCAATATCCGCGTATCCGCCCGCAATGCGCCCCGCACTGTCATAAAATCCGTTGAGCGCGTTTGGTTGTATGTTTAACAAATCAGCTATAGTTTCGAATATCGCGCCTTCCGTTGGCATATGCAAGACGGCTACACCATATCCTAGATAAATTACAGGAATGGCCATGATACTGGCCTGTACTATAATCTTGCTAAAGCGCTGGAATGGTGCGACGAACCAACGCTTCACATAATTCTCTTTGAACTGCCATGCCCGCGATAAGGTTCTTGATACAAATAATCCGCTTAAAATGCACATGGCGGCAATTGATGTGGCGAAGTAGCTATCCCCCGCACCCCATGTGCCAGACCCAATGCCCCCCAGCAACGCCGAAATGACAAACCAAATGCTATAAATCGATAATCGGTCAAAGTACAGTTCATATACCACCATTAGTGTAGCTGGAATGAGCAAAAAACCATGCAGGCTAGACCAAAGCCTGAACAGCCCCATTGATTGCTCTGGATAAAACGTATTGACATTAGCGACAATCGTTTGCCGCCACCACTCGCCACCGGTAGCCCAGTTTATCCAGATAAAAATGCCGCCGCCTATCAAAGCTAAAACAAATCCCCAAATAAAAGCGCGCTTAGGCTGCCGTATGAATAACCAGATTAAAACAGCTATTGCAGTAATAGCAGCTAGTTGTTTGGTATAGCCCGCCGCAATAATGAGCGCAATACCTATCGCTAATTGCCGTCGCTGTCGGGCGTTATCCCGGTTTTCATTGACATTAGCCAGAATTACCACCGCCAACGTTTCAAACATCACCATCATGATATGTTGGCGGAACAATGGCCCAATGTGATAAACGAAATTGGATGCTAAAAATGCCAGCCCCGATAATGCCGCAATAAAAAAGTGCCCTTTCCCGTCTTTCAAGCGACTATCACGATAAACTGCGTATGCAATCGCCGCTGCGGTAACCAATGTGCTCAGAAAGCTCAAAAGCCTGCCATACCAATAAGCTGGGCCAAAAAACCAGACGAATGGCGCCGCTATGACGTGGTATAAGGGCGGGTAATTGCTGGAGTAAAACGGGTACATATCAGTGTTCTGATATGGCCATTCTCCACGACTGAACATGACGGTATCAACAAGCTCAAAACCTTCGCCTTGATCGTAGTCATAAGGGAATTGTATGAGGTTCGCAGCATAGACAAAATACACGCCAAGATGAAAGAGCAATAACCCCAGAGCTAATGCCATGAGCAGGCTGTGTACGCG
>WGEI01000483.1 GCA_015492875.1 Anaerolineae bacterium
ACGATGCACTGGTCAACATAACAGCCGCTAAAAGTATCCCGATTAAACGGCGCATGAGGCCTCCTTACACTGACTAAGCATAGTACATTGCTTTTAGGTAAGTGTAGCACGACTAGGCCATTTACGCTTGTATGTGGGAAGATGATAGCCGACACGTCAGGTAATGCGCGGGAAAAAGTAGGCCGCCCTATTTTCAGAGCGGCCTGTCAGTTTATCTGTTGTTAGAACTCTCCACTACAGAGGTTCTCTTCACACGGGATGCCATCAAAATCAGGGTCGAGGAAACTGGCATTATCCGGGAATTCCTGCAAGCAAGCGCGCGCTTCTTCGCAAGTGAGTAGCTGGGCACAGGTGAAGGCAGAGGAAGGACATGCCACACCACCTATATCGCCGCCATCAGGCGAGGTGGGTGTGCCGATGGGCGTTTGGCCAAGTACCACTGTGCCCTGTGTATCATCCCAAACCAACGGCGGGAAGAGGCCAGTGGCGGAAATATCGCTAATCAAGAACGCAAAATTCCCCATCGGCGCTTCGTTACGGGTATCTGCGCCAACATCGGTGAGGATGAGCACATAACGCCCCGTTTGGGTGATGACGATTGGCGATACTTGAATCAAGTCACCATCTGCACCGCTGCCACGCCCAACGCCCAAGAAGTTGGTTGGGTTATCCAAGGGGCTAACCGCCAAGAAATGAACGATATTGCTATCGGGGAATTGTAGCGTTTGCACGGCTAAAGTTTGGCCAGCAAAGGCATCAAAGCAGTAGCCGGTAATGAACTTATCGGGCAAGAACGAATCAAATACGATGACGTTCTGTTGCACTAGCGGCAGAATATCCGTCCGCCCATTATAGGTGAGGGTGCATTCATTGGGGCCAGCAACGCGGTCTGGCGGAATCAGCTCATGCAAGCGCGCGCGCAAAGTTTGGAACTGGCTATCGGCTGTATTGACAATGCCCAACGCCCCTTGCACTGTTGCTTGCCCAACGGGGTTGCCTGTCCCCGGCAGGTTACAAATCTGGATGAACAAGTCGATGGCATAGCGCAAATTCGCCATCGCCTCATTAAAATCATCTTGTAGGGGTTTTAGGATATTGTAATTCGCGGCCAGCAATGGCGAAGCGATTGGCAAATCGCTCGGCTGGGGGGGGTAAGGGCCACAACCGGCACGACCATATAAAGCCGCATCCGTCCACATGGTGCGAATGGTATCCAGCGAAACTTGTGCCCGGTCGAGGCGGTCTAGCATAAGCTTCAACTGGACAATATAGTCATTTGCCCCGCTTCCACTCAACGGTGGTGCATCGGCCACAATACCGCCCACAGGCAAAGCGTTAACATCAAACGCGCCCTGCAATTGCACATGCTCGGCAGAGACCCAGCCCAATACGCCATTATATTGCACCTGCCACCACGTATTGGCGGCGTTACGGCCAGTTATCCATGCAGTTTGGCGATAGTTCAAATTCGCTAAGGTGGGATAGGCGGTGCTTGGGCCAGCACGAACGCGAACACCGCGCACGGCCTCTACAGTGCCGGGACCCGTCGCATTTGATGTGCCAGCGCGGGGGCTTTCAAAACCGCCATAGGGGATGCTGCGCGGGTCACGCACCGGCAAGGCCGCAATATCGCCCTCTAGCACAACCAGAGTGGCAACATGCACCCATCCTTCACCGCCATAATCGACGCGCAACCATTCATTATCGGCGCTGCGCGCATCAGCCCAAAACTCCGTTCCGGCGGTGACCGTACCGCGCACTGACGCCCCTAACGCGGGCGAAACGCGCACATTCGCAAATTCATTGACAACCACCACATGCACAGTAGCTTGACCAAGTGCTATTTGTAATGAACTTAAAAGCAATAAAATGATGATTGCCAATAAGAGTGTATACCGTCGCATACGGGTTTTCCCTTCTTGCGCGGGCGATAAAACCCGCTCTAGGCCTTGCCTAATTAGTATTAAGTATAACAACGTTGCGCCGTATGTGAAATCCGACTATTCACTTTCTATCCACCTCGCTATAATCCCCATGATTCAAAGAGATGCGAGGGAAAGATGACAACTATTGATTATAGCACTCGTTTAGTTCGTCTGCGTGACATTATTGGTGAAGATACTGGCATTTTAGTACCGGGCGCCAATATGGTTTACTTTACCGGCTTGCATGTTCATTTATCAGAACGCCCCGTGCTGGCTTTGGTGAAAAATGCGCGAATGGCCTTCATCATCCCTGAGTTGGAAGCGCCCAAACTAGCTAGCCGCTCCGACCTTGATGCTGAGCTTTTCGTCTGGAATGACCGCGAAGGATATATGGGCGCGTTTATTGCCGCTGTCGAAAATCTTGAGCTAGCCGAAACAACGCTGGCAGTTGATGGGCAGACGATGCGCGTGTTCGAATATCTGGCCTTTCAGCTAGCGGATAGTTCTATCGCTGTTCGTGATATTGGCACAGAGTTACTACAAATTCGCGCGCAGAAAACAGCGGAAGAAGTCGCCCTGATGCGTAAGGCTATCGAGATTAGCGAGGCCGCGC
>WGEI01000484.1 GCA_015492875.1 Anaerolineae bacterium
TCATTACATATCACACCTATCTAGAATCCCCCGATAAACTCAAATTGCAATTCGATATTCCCCAAAATGTGTCAACTATCGCCGAAATCGCAGATTGGCTTGCAGGTTATATTCGAGCGCAATCGGGTGCACAGGCTGCAATCGTAGTAATCGGCCAGCCCGATGCTCGTGAAATGGCTGATGATGCCCAATCAACCATCGTGACTGTTCACACGCCCTTTGGCCAACGAACACGCACCTATGGCTTTGGCGGCCAAAATGAAATCGCAGCTAAATGGGTGACCAATTGGTCATTGGCGATGCTATGGCGTATGTTAAAGGACAATCAGCATGGATAATTTCGCCGAGCGCTTGCGCAATATCCAAACCCGCGTAAACTCTAGTGTGGGCGTATTTATCACGCCTTACTTAAACCAGATGCCTTTACTTATTCAAGCATATGACGAACCCTTTATGCCGTTCGGCAAAACCATCATCGACGCCACCCACGACCTAGTCTGCGCTTATATTTTCGACTTCTCTGCTTACATGGCTCTAGGTGCAGCCGGTGCTATCGCTCTCGAACGTACCATACCCTACGCATCTGACACCGCGCTCACCATTTTGCATGGCCCATTTGTGGGACAGGGATATGCAGCTATGGCAGGTCGTAATGCCTTCAATGTCGATGCTGTTACGCTTCTTAATGCTGCTGATGCTGAAGGCTATCTGGAACAAGATTTAGGTGTATTCATTGACGGCACAGCAGAACAACACCCCTATGGTTATCTGGATAGCGCTAACCAACGCTTCGTTTTACCCGCTGCGCAGGGGAATTTAACCATTGATTTTGCAGGAGAGGATATTTTATATGCCGATTGTACCCAGCACTTCGCCACAAGCCTTCGCCACAATATCAAACATCTCAGAGCCAGCAAAACAGCTCGTTGATTTACTGTTGAGCACAGGGCTATTACAGTTCGGTGCATTTAATCTGGGGGAAGCAGTTCAGCCATTTCGCATTAATCTAGATTTATTGCCATCATATCCCGAAGTCTTACAGCAACTCGCAACGCTAACAAATGACCTATTGAACCATGCTCATTATGACCACCTCCTAAGCACCATAGATGCAATCCCATTTGGTGTCGCTTTAAGCCTCCATACCCAAAAGCCCCTTGTCTATAGTCGTGGCGGCAAACTTTCCCCAGCTTATGACCTAGTGGGCGCTTATGACGTAGGGCATCCCGCCGTTCTGCTCACTAATGTCATTGTTGATGGTGAAGCGCTCAAACCCTTGATTGGCGCAGCTAATCGCGTCGGTTTAGCCGTTCATACAATTATCTCTATCTTCAGCCTATCCCAATATATAGCGCTGGACGATATTACTGTCACAGCGCTATTACCCATCCATCAAGTTCTGGCTTATTTAGGAGAAATCGGCTATCTAACAGAGCATTTTATCGCATCAATGTATCAAATGCTCTCTCAATTTGAGAATGGCGCTAATTATCATCACCCAACGACAGAACAGCCATAAACGCTTCTTGCGGCACTTCTACCTGCCCAATCATCTTCATGCGCTTCTTGCCGCGCTTTTGCCGCTCCAATAACTTTTTCTTACGTGTCACATCGCCGCCGTAGCACTTCGCCAATACATCCTTACGTAGCGCTTTCACATTCGCCCGTGAGATGATGCGTTTTCCTACGGCGGCCTGAATGGGCACAGCGAACATCTGGCGCGGAATGAGGTCTTTTAGCTTAGAAACCAATTTCTGCCCCTTATGATAAGCATGGTCTCTATGCACAATAATTGCCAATGCGTCAACCGGCTCATTGTTGACGAGAATATCTAACTTGACGAGGTCGCCCGCGCGATATTCATCAAATTGATAATCCAAACTGGCATACCCACGAGAAACGCTCTTTAGGCGATCGTAAAAATCAACAATCAACTCTGCCAGCGGGATATAGTAGTGCAATACTACCCGGTTGGAATCCAAATATTCTGTCGTCTCATAGACGCCCCGCTTCTTGACCACCAAATCCATTATGGGGCCAATGAATTCTTGTGGGGTATAAATCTGGATTTTCATCCACGGCTCTTGAATTTCTGCAATTTCGCTTTCATCGGGCAATTCTGCGGGACTATCTACCGTGAGAACCGTTCCATCGCGCTTCACCACCCGATATTCCACGCTTGGCGCAGTAGCAAGAATATCCAGCCCATACTCGCGCTCTAAACGCTCTTGAACAATATCCATGTGAAATAACCCTAAAAAGCCCACGCGGAAACCGAAATTCAACGCTTGTGAACTCTCAGGCTCATACACTAACGCCGCGTCATTCAGTTGTAATTTCTCAAGCGCATCGCGTAGTTCGTTGTAATCTTCGTTGTTGACAGGATAGATGCCCGCAAAAACCATCGGCTTCACCCGTTTATAGCCGGGAAGTGGCTCTGTTGCACCGCTACGCGCCAATGTAATCGTATCGCCAACGCGGCACTGCTGCACCGTTTTTAACCCTGTTGCTATGTATCCCACTTCTCCCGCCGCCAGTCGCGCTATCGGGCGCATATTCGGACTAAATACACCAATTTCCACCGGCTCAAACTTGGCCTCAGTTGCCATCATTTGCAATGCGCTTCGCTTATCAAGTTGCCCATCCACAATACGTACATAAGCCACCACGCCTTTATAAGCGTCATAGTGAGAATCAAAAACCAATGCCCGCAATGGTGCTTCAGGGTCTCCCGACGGCGGCGGCACATGCTGCACGACAGCCTCTAGCACATCTTGCACGCCTAAACCAGTCTTGGCGGAAATCCGAATAACTTCATCAACAGGCGTGCCCAACAAA
>WGEI01000485.1 GCA_015492875.1 Anaerolineae bacterium
CTATTACAGAGCGGGCAGAAGGTGACAGCTACCGGCACGCCGCCGATTTCGTCATTGGCGATTTCGTGCCAAATGAGGATGGCCAGCGGGTAGGCGCGTGCTTCCCCATTAATCTCTACGGCGATGACAGGAGAGCGGTCTTGTAACCATGTTGTAGCCTCTTCAATGCTCTCCATTTGCGGATTCGTTACGGCGGGGATGCCGTCTTTAACTTGCCCCTGCCTAAATTCGGAAAAATCAACAAGGCTATTGCAAAAGTTAGTCGACCAGTTGCGCGTGCTCAATGTGCCAGCATCGCATGATTCCTCTTGCGCATGGGCGCTTTCGCCATTGAGCATGACGCCCAAACTGATAACTGGCATGAACGCCAGCAAACCGATGAGCAGCCACCAGCGGATTGAATTCCACTTTGTCTTGTGCATATCTCTTCTCCATTATGGACATTTTTAGCCATACACCCCCATTTTGCGAGAAAAACCTTACGCATTTATCACAACGTATTCCGTATTCCTAAGATAATGCGCTTCACACAAATTCTCTGTACAATGTGTAAAGGGGGCACGCCTGCCCCATAACATAATGCTCTGCCGCCTTCAGTCCTCGTCGCCAAGACAGATACTAGGTGAAGACAATATCATGCTGGATGCACTTCAAGAAAAATTGGGCACACCCATTGTAAAAACACTTGATTTGGGTGTGGTTCAGCCCCGCCATACCTTAGGTACGGAGGTCCCCCGTGAGCTGCTTTTGCTTGCCTTCATGGTGATTGACGAAGATGGCAAAGTGATGAGCTTTGATGAGATGATTGAACAAATTGGCGGCATTGAACAGCTGCTAGAAACCTTCGATGTGAGCGAAAACGTCATCCGCCAAACGCTGCTGGCGCAATACGTGCGCTATTTGCTGGATGATGTGCTGGAACGTTGCGCCCGCCCCCCAATTGCTACGCCGTATCATGTCAAGTTAGCGCTGACTGAGGGGGCGTGGGATGAGTTATATGCCATGTTTGCAGAACGAGCCAAAGAGCAACTGGCCAATCAGGTTTTTACATTAGCTGGCCAAACGCTACATCGCTATATCATTAGCCGTATCACAGCTTTAATGATGGAATATGCTGTGGGGCTATTGAATGCTTTCCCCCTCGCCGACGAAGCTGTAACTACCGAAGATGGTGCTGAAGATAAAGAAGATGGGCAAGAAAGTTTTGTGCCCTTCGCCATGCTCACAGGCGAGTTGGGCGGCATTTTCATCGCCCCTGTGTATATTCAAGATGAATGATACGTCCAATTGGAAGAAAACTTGTGTAATGAAGCGCTTATTGTTGTTATGTATTGGGCTGGGACTTTTGATATGGCCTGTTTGGGCACAGGAAGAGGAAGCGGGGACTTCACCTTACTACACCTACATCCGTGAAGATGGTAACCGTTTTATTGCTGGCGCGGGTAGCTTCCCTGATAATGTGCGAATAGAAGAGTTTCAGCTAGATGCCGCGCCGGTGTGGCTTGTCGCCGCTGAACAAGCGGGTGTGCCATGGCTCTATGGGATGCAGGCTAATAATCATCTCGTCTCTATGTGCTTTGACTCCAATGATATATCCTGTGGCAACCCTTTAAGCGATATAGACTTTAGTATGCAGTTCGCCCTATCCGAAGAGGCCGCGCCATTTATAGTCTTATCCGATGTTGCTGGCACGACAGTGTTTAACTTCAACAATCCTTTAAGCCACCCCGTCCCCTTTGGCAGGGGGACGGACTATTGGCTCAGCGTGACATCGAATGGTGAACTGGTGTTGCGTGGGGATGGCGAAAAGGTGCTCGATGTTTTCTCCCGCCAATTAGCGCCAGATGCCCGCGTCGTCATCAGCGAGAATGGCTTAATTGCTGTCTATGCCGCTGCAACAAACCAGCGTTATGTGCACGGTATCATGGGCGATGATTTAGAGCCAACAGAACTGTGGGTATTCCGCATCGAGGATAAGAAGCTGGAAGAAGTGGCGTATGTTGCCCTTTCTGGCGATGCTGTGTTCGAGGGGATTTTCCCCTTCTGGGCGGATATAGATGAAGACGGGATGCCCGATTTAGTGACGACAGTTTCCGATAGCGCGGGAGGCGCCCGTTTACGCGCCTATCTCATGCGCGAAGATGGCTTGCACCCTGTTGATGGCCCCGCTATTGGGCGCGCCTATCGTTGGCGGCATCAGTTGGCTTTTGGCCCCTTTGGCCCTAATGGTGAGATGGAACTCATTGACGTGCTCACGCCCCATATTGGCGGCGTCATTGAATGGTTTCGCTATCAAGATGGCGCGCTTGTTCGGGTTGCCGCGCTCAGCGGCTATACCTCTCATGTGATTAACGCGCGCAATATGGATATGGCGGTGATCGGCGATTTTAATGGCGATGGCCTGCCAGAGGTGGTATTGCCTAATCAGGAACGTACGGCACTCAGCGGCATTCAACGTACAGAAGATGGGGCGGAAGTCGTTTGGACTTTCCCATTGAATGGCCGCTTAAATAGTAACCTCACCGCGTTATCGCTGGAAGATGGCACACTACTCCTTGCTGCAGGCCTAGAGGATGGGCGGATAAGGGTTTGGGTATCGGAAGAGGGCGGCACTTGATGCCCAATGCGCTCGCTTATGTACTGGGGTGAGTTTCCTTGTTCATCTTTTGTTTATTTCCCGTTGCTATACTGACTTCATTGCTAATCATTCATGGGGACAAAGCTTATGCACCCTAAAAACTTTTATGCCCCCCTCTTGTTGCTACTCTTCATTGCCTCTGCTGTGCTCGTTGTAGTGGCACAGGAAGAAGATGCCCAAGAGCGGGAGGAAATCGTCCTCACCATGTCCATGTATTTGCTGGTGGATGACGTGCAAAATCCCGACCCCGAACTCTCTACGGAGCGCACCGAAGAGAGCTTGTTGATACTGATGAATGGTATCAACACGGTATGGGCACAGGCTGGCATCCGCTTTGATTTGCGCACCATTGCCACTGTTCCCGTGCCCGTTGACGTGCTAGAAAGCCTCCGCCAAAGTGAATTCACCCCTTTTATGCAGCAGCTTGCTACTGGGCAAACGCTTTTACCGGGCTTAAGTGCTATCAATGCGTTTTTCGTGCACGACTTAAACGGCATTAATGGCGTTGCCCCGTTCTGGGCATCTGCACGTATTTTCTTTGTGACTGATAGACCTAGCGTTTTTCATCGCCGCGTTAGCGCCCATGAAATAGGCCATATTTTAGGGCTGCATCATGTCTTAGATGACCCGGCGCGCCTGATGTTTTCTGGTACAAATGGCATGGAGCTTTCCGAAGAGGAGATTGTCGTCGCGCGTTATATCGCGCAAGGTATCCTTGACCGCGTACGCTAAGAAGGCGGCTCTCTTATTTAGAAGGCCGCCTTGCTGCGTTGCTATCTACTTCACTCGGAGGTCTATCATTCCCTCAACATCGTTGACGATAACTGTGTATATA
>WGEI01000486.1 GCA_015492875.1 Anaerolineae bacterium
CTGCTGTACAAATTGCATTGGATCTACTGGTGTGCCCTGAATCCAAACTTCCCAGTGCAAATGAGGGCCTGTTACCCGCCCAGAAGACCCTACTACCCCGATTTGCTGCCCTGCCTGAACAAAATCACCGACGTTGACCATTACGTCTTTCTGGTGAGCATAAATCGTATAAACCCCCCAGCCATGGTCAATAATAGTGGCCAAACCGCGCAAACTGAGCCAATCAACCAACACAACCCGTCCCGGACCTGCTGCTAGAATGGGGCTGCCCGGTCCACCCGCAAAATCCGCGCCTAAGTGAAAACGATTGGCCTCGCCCCCATTATAAGAGCGCCTCGTACCAAATACCGCGTTCATTGGCGCAGCAGCTGGTAACCCCATTGGAGCAGTGAGATACTTTTCTGGCGTGATTTGGCTGCTTACACTTCCCAGCATAGCGAGTTCCTGCTCATCCGTCGATGTGTCAAGCAGCGCTAGGTCGCTACCTGCGGGCAGTTCAATGTTGGTGACTCCATAGCCACCACTGACAATTTGCACGTTGAAATTGATAGTTGTCTCCTCACCAGCATCTGTTAACACAGTAATGTTCACTGGATAAATGCCCGCTTCAGTGCTTAAGGGGACACCAAACAGGCTCAAATGCCTTTGGCGGTCACCATCGCTAATGAATGACAGCTCTTTCGATAAAAAGTTGCCATACACCGTTGCGCTTTCTGCCGTGCTCAAGCGTATTCGTGCGGCTTGCCCCTCTACCAAAATCAACGGTGTAACATCAAGCCCAGTGATAGCTGCTGGCAAGTCTAACGCTAATTGGGGCGGGGTGACGCCGGGTAGAACCAGTTGCTGGCCGACATAGATATTCGTATCACTTAGACCATTTGCTTGCACAATCTCGTTAACAGTTAAGCCGTAAAGTTGCCCAATACGAAACAGCGTTTCGCCAGATTGCACAGTATGAATAACTCGTCCGGGCATCATCGGCTCCGGTGGCTCAATGTTTGTAGCGATAATCTGCTCAGGAATGATGGTCAGCACCTGCCCAACGTACAGCGCATTAATGTTGTTGATGTTGTTTGTTGCTGCTAATTGTTCAACGCTTGTGCCGTATAAATTGGCGATGCTTGCCAGTGTTTCTCCCGGTTGCACAATGTGTTCTTGGGCTTGCCGTGAACTTTGGTCACTGCTCGTTGGGATGAGCAGCCGCTGGCCTACTTGCAGGCTCGATGGGTCACTTAATCCATTTAACTCTGCTATCGCCTCAACGCTATAGCCATATTCTTGGGCAATGCGAAAAAGTGTTTCCCCACGTTGCACCACATGAATAGTAACCCCAGATGCTGCATCAGTTGGTGGTTGTTCATCCTGCGCCATAATAGAAGCGGATAGCCATAGGAGCATACCCGCCACTAACATACTTAACCAAAAACGCAACTTCATAGCTGAACTGCCTCATCGAATTGCAATCTATCGCCAATAGCTACCCGTTCTAGAATAGCGGGTGTCGCTTCAATGAAATACTTCGCCGCTGTGCGTGGCGTATACGCTGGTCGCCATGGTTTCGCTAAAACTTTATCGACAACAACGCCTTGCGCATCTAACCAGACGACACCAATCGATAACCACATGAAAAACATGTGAATCGCCGTTCCGGTACGGCTCTCGCTATTATGCACGAAAAGCAGTCCCTCGTCATCGGGCAAGTGGCGTACAAACTGCAGGCCACGAAATTTACACCAAAAGCTTGCACACCACTTTGCCCGTGCTAAAACGACTTCGCCGCTTTCGGCATGACGTATGACTCGCCACTCGCTCATGGTATAGTCAAACGTTGGCCGATGAACACCCGATTGTAATCGGTGATGCCGTTAATCTCTGCTAAGCGCACAATCGAAACCCCAAAGCGCAAGGCGATACGGTAGAGGTTATCGCCGGGCTGCACCACATAAACAGTGGGTTGGGGTGGTTCTGGCGTTGGTGTTTCTGTGGCTTGTGCCTCTGGGCTTGGATTGCTGCTTGGCACAGGCAACTGTAGCACCTGCCCGATGAAAATGCGATTCGCATTCACAATCCCATTTAGTTGCGCCAATGTGCCAATAGTGGTATTAAACCGCCGGGCGATAGCCGATAATGTATCGCCGGGTTGCACCACATATGTATTTTGTGCGCCGCCCGTGCCGCCGCCCCCTGTACCATTCGCTGGCTGTTCCGGAATCGGCGTAAATGTCGGC
The DNA here is from genome assembly GCA_015492875.1 of Anaerolineae bacterium. Classification (GTDB taxonomy): domain Bacteria; phylum Chloroflexota; class Anaerolineae; order Aggregatilineales; family Phototrophicaceae; genus S146-30. The sequence goes on from WGEI01000486.1 coordinate 2,229, forward strand.
GTTTCCGTTGCAGGATTAGGTATGCGCACCGGGATAATCAAATTTTGGTCGATGAAAATACGCGCATCGCTATCCAATCCATTCGCATCAATAATCGCTTGTATCGTGCTGCCATATAACTGCGCCAATTCCCCAACTGTGTCACCACGCCGCACGCGATGAATCACTCTGCCGGGGAACTCCTCACTAATCGGCGTTGTACTTCCCCCAGATGGCACTTCTGTTGCAGTGGGAGTAACGATTGTTATTGGGGTATTACTGGCCACTGGCATAGGCGTTGAGATTACTTGGCCGCCCTCTGGTGTCGGTGTGGCGTCTTCTACTGTCGTGGTGCTTGGTGTCGTGGTTGCTGTAGCCGTTGGCGGTGCGCTTGTATTTGTTGGTATAGGTGTGTTTGTCGCCGCTTCAACCGTATCAGTTGGCTGCACTGGCTCAGGCGTGTCAGTCGCTGGTTCAGATG
>WGEI01000487.1 GCA_015492875.1 Anaerolineae bacterium
CGGTGGGCGTGATGTTCACCGTCGCTTCTGGTAGGCTGAGTTGGAATAGTTCAATAATCACTTGTTCGGCCTGTTGTTGTGCCGCTTCTAGAATGCCCTCGTTCAGCGCGCTATTGCGAAACTGCTGGACGGCAAAACGGCGGGCAGACGCATCTAACTCTGGCGCGGGGGCGGCGAAAAGCCCCGTAGAGCGCTCGACAATATAGGACTGGCTTTCATTGAGGAAGCAATCAAATAGCGTGGGGGGCGGCAAAGTCACGTCAATCACATTGCCGCTCACACGCACATCTTCAGCATCTAACTGGCTCAAATCGACACCAGCCACCACATGGCCAACTGCCACCAGCACCAAACTATCGCCATATAGCCCAGCGAGAATGGGCGGCAACTCGCGCTCGCTGGTGATGATGCTGGAGTAGTTGTAGCGCGTGGTGGTGAGCTGGGAAAGCGCTTGAATGCGCTCCAACACCACTGTACCCGTCACGTCGTAGGTGGGATTGATAATTTGTGAGATGGTCTGTGAGATGGGGTTGGGAACGAGTAGGATGAGAATAATAAGCACCAACACCGAGATAATAATTATCGTAGCAAAGCGCTTGATAAACCTGAAAATAAACATAGGTTGCCTTTCTTCCTTTTGGCCACGTTTACGTTTTGGTTTCTCTTCGGTCATTGTTTCCACTTATCAACAGGTTCTAAGTAGGTAAAAGACAGACTTCATTATAACTTGATCGAAGCGATATAAACAAAAAGTTTTAGATGGCCAGTATCAAAAAGTTGACAAACAACTCGCCTTCAAAAAGCCTCTTAATAGTAGCCAATTTTCTCAAACTGCGCTAAAGTAACGGATAGAATACATACTCACCTGGTTGTCACTTCAGCTAGTTAACAACAAAGTTAATTTCCAGAAGGCTATATCTATGATACGCAAATCACATGTTTTATTGCTCGCCTTATGCTTGCTACTCATTCCATCCCTCTCTATGGCACAAAGTGGTGGCGAGCTAGCAGCCACGCTGGAAGTGCTGGCGCCGGGCGTTGAAGTGCAGCGCGTCAACACTGTGAACTGGATTGCGGTCAATGTCGAGGCCATTGTTGGCGTTGGCGATACCATCCGCACCGATGATACTGGCCGCGCGCGCATCACCTTCTTCGCTGATGGCGTTGAGACTGAGTTACTGCCTAATACGGAATATCGCATTGAACAGTTTCGAGGTTCGGAAGAGTCGTTCAATATCTCGGTAGAAGTGGTCATTGGCCAAACGGTGCAGCGCCTGAGCCGTCTGTTGGACGCCAACTCGTCTTATGACGTGAGCACGCCAGGGATGGCGCTAGCGGCGCGCGGTACAGCATTTGCCATCCGCGTAGAGCCAACGGGGCGCTCTGCAATGCTGGTCTCTGAAGGCACAGTGAACGCGGCCAATGAGAGCGGAGAGGCTGATGTGCCGCCAGAGTATGGCATCCGCGCCGAAGTTGGCCAACCGTTGAGCGATGTGGTGCGCGCGAGCACCTTTGATGAGCTAGATGCGGCGCTTGATGGCTGTACCGTTTCCATCAGCACACAGGACGATGTGCGATTGAATGTGCGCATTGGGCCAGGGTTAGACTTTCCACGTGTGGGTACGATTGACCCCGCCGAGATTACGACGTTCATCGGCGTGGTTGAAAGCGGTGGCTGGTATCGGATTGAGTTCAATGGCGGGTTTGGCTGGGTGCTCTCTAGCACGGCAGATATTGATAGCGGCTGCGCTGGGTTGCGCCAATTCCCCGATGACTATGGTCCCGAAGATGTTTCGCTCTATACGACAATAGGCGAAGAAATTGACTTGAGCGATTGGGCAGTAACACCAGAGCCAGAAGCGACTGAAGCGCCAGATGACGGGTCGTAGAGCGATGCAATTGGCGAAGACGACGCCAAGCTTAAAACTAAGCAGCAAACAACGGCTGCAACAAGGCCTATACTTAGGCGGCATCATCGCCGCCTTTGTCCTATTATTGTGGCTAAGCGGGGCGTTCACACAGTTGCGCCTGCGCCTGAGCAATATCTACTTTGTGCCCGCAGAAGTGAGTGACACGATTGTCATTGTCGCCATTGATAACGCCAGTATCGCCGAGTATGGGCGCTTTGCCGAATGGCCGCGCTCGATTTATGCGGACTTGCTCGACCGATTGAGCGCGGCAAAGGCGCGGGTGGTGGCGTTTGATCTGCTCTTTGACCAACCCGCAGCGGGCGACGAGGCGCTGGCGCAGGCCATCCAAAGCGCGCGCGCTGGCGAAGCCCGTACCCGTGTGATTATGCCGGCGGTGGGCATACAACGCGCGGAGGATGTGCAGGGTGGCGGGCAGGCAATTGTTTTTGATAACGTGTTGTTCCCCCTGCGGAGTTTTGTGGATGTTGTCGATAATTTGGGTTTCGTCAACGTCTTCCCCGATGTGGATAGTATGATAAGGCGGCAGCCCTCGCTGGTGCGCTATCAAGATGAGACTTATGTCTCGTTCAGCATCGCCACTTATCTCGCATATAAGCGCATTCCCACTAGCGCTATTCAGCAAGTCATCACCTCGCGCCCGAACGAGTTAGACCTCGCCGCAGAGCGCCCGCTATATGTCGATGAGTATGGCTTTTGGGTACAGAATTACTTCGGCCTGCCGTCATCGGTACAACCAACATTCGTCGTCATCTCGCTCAAAGATATTTTGGCGGGGAATGCCGATATGGCGCTGTTCGATGACAAAATTGTGCTCGTCGGGGCCATGAATAACGCCGGCTTTGTCGATCAATATCCGGTCCCGTCAGATATATCAGGCCGCCCAATGACAGGGGTTGAAATTCAAGCGAATGCCATCGAGACGCTATTGCAAAATCGGGCATTGCGAGAGCAATCTCCCCTTTCGCAAGCGGTGATGATTATCGCCCTCGCGCTGGTCAGCAGCGTCATCTATACCCAACTGCGCTGGTACTGGAAGTTGGTAGCGGCTTTTGTTCTGACAGTGGGATGGGTGCTCATCACACTGGTGATATTCAGCATCCAACTGGAAATTATCAACCTATTTCATGGGCTACTGGCGCTATTCCTAGCGTTGCTAGGCGCAATCTTCATTGACATCACGCAGGAAATCCGCCGCCGCCGCAAAACCGAGTTTCTGCTGGAGAGCGTGGTCGCCATCACGAAGCAGCGGCTGGCGCTGGATAGTATACTGGCGCACATCGCCGCTGACCTGCGCCGTATCACAAATGCCCCGCGTGGCGCAATTTGGCTGCTGGATACTGAGCAAGCGCAGTTCAACGCTGCGTATATGTGGCCGCAAACTGATGGTAATACCTTCGAGGCCATCGCCCACAAGGCCGCCGAAGAGCAAACGCAGATTATCGAAGGCAAGAGCATCGCTACGCCCGTCATCTGGCAGGGGCAGGCACTGGCGACACTAGTGGTGCACTTGGCAGAAGACAAGCGCCCCACACAGGAGATGCTCAATCTGCTGGATTTGTTGGCGCGGCAACTCGCGCCCAACTTAGATAATGCCCTGTTGTATAGGAAAGTGAAGCGCCAAAAAGCGCTATTAGAAGCGATATTTGACGGTTCGCCAGCGGGAATTATGGTGCTCAATAAAACGCGGCATATCCAACAAGTCAACCAAGCGGCAGAGCGCATCTTCGGCATTAAACTAGAGCATTGTGTGGGACAATCTATCAATGATCTACTGGTGGCGGCCAAGTCGAATGAAGACGCCTTCTCCACGTTAGATAATTACTTCACCGCCGCCCAACCTTTCCGCATGGAACTGAAGCTCAATGAAAAAACCTTCACGATAGACGGCGCAATGTTGGCTGCTCATGATGAATGGATACTCATCATCAACGATATTTCGGCACTGGCCGAGTTGAGCGAACTCAAAACCCATATGATTCGCATGGCCGCCCATGACCTGAAAAACCCGCTAGGGCGTATCTTAGGTTTTGGCCAGCTCTTAGAAATGGCAACGGAAGACGAAGTCGCGCCCAGCCAGCGCGGTTATATCACCAGTATCATGGAAGCGGGCTATCAAATGAACCAGATTATCAGCGATGTGCTCAATCTGGAGCAGTTACGGTCGCGTTTGGGCAATCGCACGCCCCACAACATGGCGGAAGTCATTGAAAACGTTGTTACCCAACAAAAGCCAGAAGCCACACGAAAAGGGCAAACGCTCACGACCTCTATTGAGCCGAATTTGCCGCCAGTGCTGGCCGATGCTAACTTGTTATGGCAGGTAGTCA
>WGEI01000488.1 GCA_015492875.1 Anaerolineae bacterium
GTTCCTGCCCAAGATAAATACGGTTAATATCCGCAATACCGTTAGCGTTGGCAATATCGCGCACGGGAACGCCGTAGCGCAGCGAAATCTCGAAGAGCGTTTCGCCCTGCTCGACGACATGGATGATACCGCCTGTAAAAGTTGTTTGCGGCTGAGCCGGGGCAGCGGCGCCCGGTGTGCCTACTGCACCAAAAGTGGTTGGGACAAGCGTCACTTGTGGCGTTGATGTGGGGGGTGGTGTTGCACCTGTTGTGCCGCAGCCCGGAATGACTAGGCGCTGACCGATAGTAATCAAATTGATATTGGTAATGCCACTGGCGTTGGCAATATCGCGCACGGGAACGCCATAACGCAGCGAAATACGGAACAGGTTGCGGTCTTCTGCACGCACCTCATGGATGCAATCCCCTTGAAATACGTTTTGCTGGAAGGGGTCTGCTGTTGCGCCAAACGCAGGCGTTTGGGGCTGCACTTGCCCGAATGGTGTTAGCGTCGCTGTTGGTGGAATACCAATACCCAACGCTTGAGCGGTAGAGGTCATCATAAGTTCTACAGCCGCAGTTGCTTGTTGAACAAAAGCTGTACCTGTTAGAGCGAAAGCGTCTAATGTTGGCCCTGCTTGTGTTGGGGTAGCAAATTGAGCAACCTGGGTAACGGGTGGCAAAGTTGGCACTAAAACCGTGGTTGGGGCAACGTTAGACTGGGCATCTGAAGCCGCCGATTGCGCCGACCCAGAAGCCAAGGGTGCAGCCTGTGTATTGGTTGCTACGGGCGTACTCGTTGGGGGTAACGAAGTGTTCGTTGGGGGCAAAGGGGTATTCGTCGGAATGAGTGTATTGGTGGCGGTTGGTGGTATAGGGGTATCTGTTGGCAAAACTTGAGCGATTGGCGTCGTTTCACCACCGCCCGCGCCTTGATAGCAACCAGCCAATATTAAAGCCAATATCAAAACAATCACATTAAAAACGTGTTTATGTCGAAAACTCATTTTGCAGGGCCTCCTTGAGTTCGAACAGGCAAGGCGCTGTATCGGCCCTCATTATACCGGAATTCATCCAATTTCGATAGTTGTAGGCTAGGTTGCATGGCGTAAACGTACAGTGACTATCGTGTGGTCATCGGGAACACTAGAAATACTCAAATCGCCATCATACAGTTCAACCAGACGGCGCACAATAGCCAGCCCTAATCCACTGCCCTGCTGCTCATGAATGACACGATCAAATTGCATATAAGCGCCAATAGCATCAACCTGTTCAGGGGTCATGCCTATGCCGTAATCTTTAACTGCCAGCACATAGTCTCCATCTTGATCGACAAAGCTAACTTCCACCGGCGTGCCGCTTTCAGAAAACTTCAAAGCGTTATTAACAAGATGTTGGACAATGGCTGTGAAATCTTCACTGGAAATGCGAATAGCTCCATCAGCCTGCAAATTCATCTGCAAATCATCGTAACGTTCGACTAAGTCCGCCTGCTCTCCAGCGATCATTTCAATAACGGATACAGGGTCTTCCAAACGAGCATTGAGGAAACGTTCGCGGTATTCTGGCTGGTGGGCTAAAGCCTCTACCCTTACATAAGCGAGATAGTTTTCAATTAAGCGGAATAGGCGCATTGCCCCATTATGAATATGTTGTGCCCAATCGACCACTTGGTCAGGTTTCAAATATTGGGCTTCAGAAATCAACATCTCTGAAAAACCAATGATTGTATTGAGGGGCGTCCGCAATTCATGCGGCAAAGCGGTTGCGATATTCGCTCGTAAATTCTCCAATTTACGTTCCGCTTGTGCTTGTATTTCCGCACGCTTCTTCAAGCGCGATTGCACACTCTCCAGCAACTCACTAATACGAAATGGTTTAGTTAGGTAATCATCTGCCCCAAGCCCCATCCCATAACGCATATCATCACGCGCTGTCTTGGCGGTCAGAAAGATAAAAGGGATTGTCGCCATCGCACTCTCTTCGCGCAAAGTTTGTAGTACCTGATACCCATCAACCTGAGGCATCATAATATCGCAAATAATCAAGTCAGGTATTACCTTGCGAGCGCGCTCTATACCCACCGCGCCATTTTCTGCACCATACGCTTCGAACCCCTCAAGAATAAGCGTTTCAAGAATATCGTTTCTCAAATCATCTTCATCTTCAATGACGAGAATGCGGGTCATTGATCATCTCCTTGAGGTTTCACAGGTAAGGGCAATAGGATATAAGCCTAAGCTAAACTATCAGGCAAGTTTACAAGAGTTACCCTCGCCACCTTGTAATGCTATCGCCAAAAACGGTAAGGATAAACTTAAACCTGTACTGCTAATGTATTCAGCACTTTGACCGCGATAAAAGAAATCAAAGAGCTTATCCTTATCATAATCTGTTATGGCAATTTCTGCATTTTTAATTACATATCCAATTGATTAGTAGCACATCAAAGAGGTATTTAGGCGAGCAAAAGCGGAGAGGGTTCACTGCAAGCTACTTTCAGCTAAAAACGCCCGATAGGATGAGGATAAACACCAATATACCAGCGAGAATGCGATACCATCCAAAGGGGATGAAATCATTAGAGGAAACATAGCGCAACAGCCAACGGATAGCCCACCACGCAACAACACCAGAGATAACCGCACCAACCAGTAATAAGCCTAAATCACCATTGGAGAGACCGTCACGATTTTCCCATAAATCGTAAAGTGTCGCTCCACCAAGTGTGGGGATAGAGAGGTAAAAAGAGAATTGGGTGGCCGTTTTGCGGTTCATACCAGCGAGCATACCCCCGATGATGGAAGCGCCAGAGCGAGAAGTGCCGGGGATAAAGGCGAAAAGTTGCGATAAGCCAACAACGAGCGCTTGTCGAAGTGTGATTTGCGCCATCGTTTGCGTTGTCACTGATGATGGCCGATTGGCCGCGCGCTTTTCAATGACGATGAATAAGATGCCAACGGCAATTAATGCGCTGGCAACGATTATCGGGGAAAATAAGCGCGCTTTTATGGCTGCACCAAAGAGCAGGCCTATAATAGCCGCAGGGAGAAAGGCGATACCAATCGCCCACCATAAGCGCATAACAGCGCGGTCACGATAGAAATGGGTGAGCTGATACCATAAATCACGCCAGTAAAAAAGAACAACAGCCACCACTGCGCCCAACTGAATGAATATGATGAAAGTATCGCGCAACGATTGGCCAAAATCGAGCAATGCGGCGACGATAATCAGATGTCCGGTAGAGGAGACGGGAAGGAATTCGGTAATGCCTTCAACAAGGCCGAGTACAATTGCTTTAATGAGTTCTAGCATTCGGTATTATCCCGCAGCAAAGAAACGCTGGCCAAGCGTCACGCCGACAATAACCCCCGCCAAACAGATAGTATTAGTCAACACAATATTCCCCAACGCATCGCCCCATTGGCCATGTTGGAGTAACGCAATGCTCTCATTGGCAAAGGTGGAAAAGGTTGTATAAGAGCCGAAGAATCCCATGCCCACTAGTAGCTGTATATTACGCGGCACATCAACACGGCTACTCCACCATGTAATCACTAATGCCAGCAATAGTGAGCCGGTGGCATTAACGAATAATGTGCCGACAGGTAAAGATAAGCCCAAAAGTTTGGTGATATGGCGCGCTACCCATGTAGAGAGGATATAGCGAGCATTTGCGCCTAAAAACCCACCGAGTCCAACCATCAGTAGAGACTGCATCATGATGCTCCGTACGACAAACACAAACAGGGATTCACAAAGCGGCAATCATACGCCTGTGTACCAAACACGTCAACCCAATAGTGCAAACTGAAAGACCGTAGACTTTTTTGCAAAATAGATTAGGATTTTAGAGCCAATATAACAA
>WGEI01000489.1 GCA_015492875.1 Anaerolineae bacterium
ATGCAACCGCCCCAACTGCTCATCACCATTGAAGAGGCACACAAATTCCTTGACCCACAAGTTGCGCGGCAAACGACTTTTGGCGTCATCGCACGAGAGATGCGCAAGTACAACGTCACGCTGCTGGTCGTTGACCAACGCCCCAGCGCGATTGACGAGGAAGTGATGAGCCAAATAGGTACGCGAGTAACGGCGCTGCTGGATAATGAGCGCGATATTCACGCGGTGCTCAATGGCATCAGCGGCGCCAGCGGCCTACGCGAGGTGCTGGCGCGTATGGAGACGAAACAACAAGCGATTATCATGGGTCATGCTGTGCCGATGCCTGTCGTCATAAAACCGAGAACCTATGATGAAGGTTTCTATAAAGCGGTGACTGTCCAGCCCGTCAACACGACACAGGCGAAAAAGTCACTGGGCAACAGTGGGCGACGGCGCATCTAAAAAGGGGAGCTAATGGGTGTAAAGCGCGGCGAAAGGCTAGACCGCGCTTTTTGTTTGCATCATTGGGCAAGTTTCTTGGGGTATGATACACTGTCATATACTGACACAAAACAATAAATACACTTCACAATAAAGGTCTGCGTGGTTTTAAGCTTTTCCCAATACCATGGAAATGATAAAGGGAGGATATTTTGGCTATGGGGGTCGTTTCGGTTTTGTCAAAATCTCCCTACTTCCACGCAAACAATTTACAGTTGATATATAATAAGTTTGTTTCAGGTTCTAACAACCTGCTGGAGCATAAATAATGGCCGTTGAGGTTTTTTGGGAAGATGAAGCCCGTACGATATTGCACTACCGTTTCACCGGTAATTGGACATGGAAAGAGTATTTTCAAGTATTGCCCAAAGGCCGAGATATGATGGCCGAAGCGGATCATTATGTTTGTATCATCAATAATATGTTAGAAACAGACCATGTTCCCGCCGCATTTCTCTCGCGAGCACGTAGCATCATTAATAGCCGCCCAGAAAATACAGGATTAGTTGTTTTCGTCAGTACCGGCTTATTTTTCCGCAACACTTACGAGACATTCACCCAACTATATCCACATTTAGCTAAACAATATGTACTCACCCAAAGTTTAGATACAGCGCGCACGTGGATTGATGATTGGTTCAAGCAACACGGGGATTGACTATGGCCAATTTTCATCGCTATCAGGCCTATGGGAACGATATGCTTGTCATTGACCCTGCGGAATTCCCAATACCTATTACGTCGTCTATCGCCAAGCTTTTGTGTGACAGACATTTTGGGTTAGGGGCGGATGGTATCTGTTATGGGCCATTGGAGGCGGAGCCACCCTTTTCAATGCGTTTTATCAATCCCGATGGGAGCGATTCGGAGAAAAGCGGTAATGGACTGCGGATATTCGCCCGATATTTATGGGATAAGCATTATGTCAAGGAGCAGCACTTTCCGTTAGCAATAAGGGAAGAAATCTTTTATGCCAGCATCTTAGATGATAATGCGCACAGCATCCGCACGAGTATGGGGCGCATTAGCTTCCTCAGTGATGATATTCCCGCCACAGGCGAAAGCCGCGAGATGCTTAATGAAACTATAGAGGTTGAAGGGCGACTATTCACCTTCACAGCGGCCAATATCGGCAACCCTCACTGCCTTATTTTTGGCGAAAATGTTGATAAAGAAACCGTGCAACACTATGGCCAACTCATCGAGCATCATCCGATGTTCCCCCAGCGCATTAATGTACATTTCGTCAAAGTTATAGATGAACACCACATTAGGATGTTGATTTGGGAGCGCGGCGCCGGATACACATTGGCCAGCGGGTCTTCGGCATCGGCAGCAGCGGGCACAGCCGTGCGATTAGGCCGTTGCCACAGCCCTGTCAATGTACATATGGACGGCGGGACGGCACAGGTAACAATCGACGAGGACTGGCAAATAACGCTCACAGGGGCAGTAGAAGCTGTTGCTTCAGGACAGTTAGCGCCCGATTTCATCGAACATTTACGCAATATGCGATAATATGCAAACAAATTTTGGTCAATTTAGGATATGATAGACACAAAGATAGTGAGAGTAAGGGGGTATATCTATGCCAGTTAATGCAAGTGCCAAACAAGATGACCGCAATCAAGAACCTGATCCTGCATTGATTGCAGCTTGGCGAAGGCTGATTGATTACGATAAGAAATCAACAAATGAGAAAAAATCTTACCAGCAATATCGCCAATGGGTCATCATCTTAAGTTTTATGACGACGGCTATCGCGGTATTTAGCACATTTATCCAAGTGGCGTGGTTGCGCGATATACTTCGCCTCATTCTGGTGCTGCTGCCTATTGCGGGTGTCGCCATTATGAACTATGCTGCGGAATACGCTACCAATGTCGATTGGATTGAGTACCGTGTGAATAGCGAGAAGCTCCGCTCCCAAATTACTCTATATCGCCTTGGCATGGGGGAATATCTTGACAAAACGCCTTATGAGCGCCGTGAACTCCTGCTTGAAAAGGTACGGGAAGCCGATGCTTATATTGCGGAAAGGGGTATTTCCAGCCCATATTTACAAACCACCGATGACAACATTCTAGAGAAGATTAACGCCGTTTCTCGCACAGGGGATAATGGATTGCGCCCATTAACACTTGATGATTACTTGAAGCACCGCGTGAATAGCCAGCTCACATGGTATATCAATAAAATTAGCGATGATTTCGCCAGTGCGCGCAAATCCAACGCTATTATCATCACAGTTTCGGCAATTGGTTCATTACTGGCTACGTTAGGCTCTGGATTAGAGGTATTGGTTGCCCTAACCGCCGCGTTGGCGTTCGCCCTATCCCGTATGGCGGAGATACGGCTTTATGGCGCAACCTATGCCATCTACCACAGCGCAGCTGCACGGTTACAGGTGGAGCTGGGGCGCTGGATGATTTTGCCGGCGGAAGAACGCCGTAAAAAAGAAAAGCAATCGGAGTTTGTCGTTCGGGTAGAAGAAGTTTTTACCGATGAAATGAAACAATGGCGCGAACAAGCCATCCGCCAATTAGAAGCGAACGAACAATCTATCTTGCAAAACCTGCAACAAGCGCGCGAATCGCTGAAGGATATGGATGAGAGCAAACTGCTCACATTACATGAGCAGGAAAATGAACCCGAAACAGTTGCAAGTTCCGAAGGTTAAAGTCATGGGGGGAAACCAGCCCCCCATTTTCATTTAACTTTAACGGCTTTCCCCAACACGGTTCGCCCGGTTTGACCGTTCACCAATCCCAACCGCTTATCGCCATCTTCTTCCGTGATATTGGCTATCCACAGCGGCATTAAGACCAGACGAAAACTCATGTGCTGTATCATGGGGAAAATGTTCACGGTGACATTTTCATCGCTCGATTGTCCGTGCTTCCAGCGGGCGATTTCGCTGATGACACTGCGCGCTTCAAGCGAAGCTTGATCAAAATCGATCGTATAGAGTTCGGCCACATGCTTGCTCAGCCGCCGCAGGTCATAAGGGACTAGCTGATCAAAATCCCAAGGCCGAAGCTTGTTCAGCAGTTTAGGATGGGGCGATTTTACGGCAGGAACAGGCAATTTCGTGCACGTATCGGCCAGTTCTTCCGTTTGGTAAATTTGCCCCATATAACGGTTTTGGCGCGGTTTGCGTTCGTAAGTAGTGCGGCGAATGTGTACCAGCGCGTCAAATATCCAAAATGGCAAATAGGCGCTTTGCCAGCTAATTTGGACTGGGCGGTTAGCAGTGAAGAACCCTTTGAGGCGCTCTTGCCAGCCCCCTAATTTCGCTTCGAGCGCCACTTCAGCCTGTGCGTGGCTGATTTTGAAGGGCAGCATTGCATCGGGCTGTTGCAAAGAATCCAGTGCATCCTGTTTCACGATTTGCACTGAACCACAAAACGGGCATGCTGCTGATAATTTGAGCGATTGAATATGCAGCGCCCCACAATACTGGCACTCTAACATATGTTCACCAACTACCCAATTCACAGCCTTACCACGTTTTTCCACCAAAGCCATAGTGAGGGAATTATCGCTAACGATGCGGGCGTTAGCCGCAGCGCGATAACCGCAATGGCTACAGACTAACCGACCATCGACTTCTTCCATCATGCCGCCACATTCTGGGCAGTTGGGCGTGACAATATCAGCAGCGATTGGGGCGCTTGCATGTTGCAAGATGGGGCCATCACTGGTTGCGGCGCGTTCCGCCGCTTCCCTCGTTATTTGGCCATTCAGCACCATTAACTCACGAACAGCCTCCACATGATTAGGCACTACAGCAAGCACATATTCGAGGTGTTCGCGGCGCTCGTCATCATCAGCGGAAATACGGGCTATCCATAAATGAGCATCGAGAAACCCCCGTTGATATTCTAGCGATTGGTATAAACTTTCAAGCGCCGCATCCCAATCTTTACGATGGACTGCGTCCTGAGCGCTCTCAAACTTCACCCGCGCCCAACGCTCTATATTGCCAGGATGTAAAACAGCGTAAGAGGCGCGGAGTTTGGCGCGGCGCGCTTCCACAGCAGCATCTGGCGTTTTCGTTGGCTCAGGGGGCTTATCTGAAAGCGGCTGACGATAGCCACAAAAACGGCATTCAAACGCATCACGACGGATGAAAAGTGTATGCTCTTTATTGCAATTGGGGCAATGAGCAGGGGCGAGGGGGCGAATTGGCATGATTATACTCCTAACCTGTAAAATCTTCGGTCGATTGTGCTTTTTGCGCTACAAGGGTGCGGTAAAGGTTGATGTACTGACGAGCGACCTGCTCCCATGTAAAACGGTCTTCAACAAGCTGCCGTGCCGCCCGCCCCATTTGCTGGCGCAAAGCCGCATCTGAGAGCAAGGTATTTAATGCTTCAGTCAATAAATCTATTTGCGGTTCTGTGATGATACCTGCGCGGTATTCGACAACTTCGGGCAAATTGCAACCGGGGGAGAGCAGCACAGGCAGGCCACAAGCCATCGCTTCTAAGGCGGCCATAGACAACCCTTCCCCAACGGCGGGCAAGGTGAAAATATCGGCAGCAGATAGGGCCGCTAAACGGTCTTGCCCCTCCAGATACCCTGTGAAAATAACGCGGTTATCGGCAAGGGTGCGCGCAGTCTCCAACATGCCTTCGTCAGGCCCGACAATGAGTAAACGCGACTGGGGCATATCTATCTGGGTGAATGCCTGTAGGAGCTTATCAACCCCTTTACGCGCATGAAGACGCCCCATAAACAAAATCACAAGGCCATCCCCCAACCCCCATTGGCGGCGGAACAAAGTGGCGTCGGGCAAGTGGGTGAAATCGGCTAAATGAACGCCATTGGGGATAACGCTAAAGCCAGCGGGAATGCGGCGACGGCCAAACGATGGCCATAAGGTTTGCACCTGTTGTAGCTCATCTTGGGTTAGCGCGACAATATGGTCGAAGCGGCGGGCAATTTGTGGGCTAAACAATTTGTCCCAGATTGCTTTGCTGCGGCTTCGCCCGGTGTTATAAGTCAGTGTGCCATGGGGCGAGAGCACCATCGGCAATGCTAATTTTTCCGCAACTGGGGTGAGCAGGATATTTTCAACAGTGCGAAATTCATGGCAATGCACAATATCTACATCTTCAAGCAGCGATTCGGCTATTTTGCTCAAGCCTTTTGGCGTAGATAGGTTATAACGCCCCCGTAACCGTATTGAGAGGTTGCGCACCCGCACCACCCGCACGCCATCGCGTAGCTCCTCATCTAGCCCATCATAGCGGGCGGTTTGGTTGAGCGCATCGCTAGTGAGCACCGTCACCCGATGCCCCAAAGCAACAAGCGCGCGGGATAAGCCTTCTACCGCGCGGACGACCCCCCCAAAGGCATAAGCAGGTGCGTAATAAGGTGTGCTCTGTAAAATATGCAAAGTTCGTTCCATTCTCAATAAATCCCCCCAATTAACATTATAATATAGCCTTGTTGAGAGCTTATCATATTGCAGAATAAACCCCTAGAAAAAGGGGGCGGCCAATTTGCCAACCTGCCGCAACATCTAGTAATATAAAGAAAGTGATACTTGCTTAATTTGTGTGGATACTTTTTATATGAGCAATCAAACAAAACAGCCCAATAATGCAGAAAAACTCACCTGCTCGGTATGTGGCACGCGCAATCGCCCTGGCACTATCTTTTGTGAAACCTGCGGAGCAAATTTGCAAACTGGGCAAGTTCCCGGCGTCACCCGCTCTGTTGAAAGCCGCACTCCTACCCCCCATAATTTTGACGAACTATTATCTGCAGTGAGCAATGTCCCGATTGGCAGCGAGGAATTTACGGATGATATGCGCTTGCGTATCGATTTCTTTGGTGCAGGGGAAGCGCTCATTATCGATTTCAGTATTATCAAACAAGTGCTCTTGGGGCGGTTAGACCTACAAGAAAAACATAGCTGGATGATTGACCTCACGCCACACGGAGCATACCAACTTGGCGTGAGCCGCCAACATGCGATTATTCGCCATCAAGATAATAAGTTGGAAATTATCGATCAAGGCAGTCGCAATGGCACATCGGTCAATGGTATTCGCCTAGCGCCCAATACGCCGCGCATATTGAAAAATGGCGATACATTAGCGATGGGGCAAATGCGGATGCAAATAAGTTTTGAAAAGACAGAAGAATGAATGAACAAGGGGATGATGGGTTTCCACCATCCCCCTGAATGTGCATTACAGGCAGATTACGGCGTTGTAATAGACGCTTCCCCAGCTTGTTCAGCACCAGCGAGTTGTTGCTGCTCCTGCACAGCTAGTGGCTCATAGCGCTTTTCGCCAATACGATAGGGCACAGAAATAACTGGACGCCCACGCCCGCCAGCCAACTGGTCACGATAGAGCGCATCGCGGATAGTGCGCGTAGTCTGATTATGTAGCAAGCGTTCCCACCACCTTTGAACAACAAATTCTGGCAGGATAACGATAGTTGGCTCGGCATTTTCATTGTGCTTGTCGCGTTCATGCAGATATTCGATGAGTGGGCGGCCAATTTCACGATAGGGCGATGGCACAACATCCAACGGAATATCTTCCAAATCCCACTCTTTCCAACGCTCCCGCAGACGCTCGGTAGCAGCGGGGTCGGTTTCAATGGCACATACCCGCACATTATCCGACGAACGCACCGCATACTCCAACGCCTGTAAAGAGCAGCGGTTCAAGCTGTTCATCAAAACAACCATAGGCGTATCATTACGGGCATAGCCAGGTTTGCTGACATGCTCTGGTTTGATGCCGTCCAACGTCAACGAAGCGGCAACCTTTTCATAGTGCTTGTGAATGCGCAGGAAGAAGTACACCAGAATCGGTATAGCCACAATAACGATCCAAGCACCTTCAGCAAACTTTGTCACCATGAGGATGAGCATGACAATAAACGTGGCGACAGCGCCTAACGCATTGAGCGCAATACGGAAGTACCACCCACTTGTCGGCACAAAATCTGGCTTATGGCGCTCGCGTAGCCAGTGAATGATCATACCGCTTTGCGAGAGGGTGAAACTAACGAACACACCCACAGCATACAAGGGCAGCAGATTATGTTCACGCGCGCCAAAAATAACAATCAGAACGCTGGCCATGACCATCAACGTGATGATGCCATTGCTAAAAACAAGGCGGTCGCCAAGGTTAGTCAACTGGCGCGGGAGGAAGCGGTCACGCGCAATGAGCGAAGCCAAGCGCGGAAAATCGGCAAAAGCGGTGTTAGCGGCCAGCGATAAAATGAGCAAGGTCGCTAACTGGAGATAGTAGAATAGGGGCGAGCCTTCGCCAAAGACTTGCGCGCTGACCTGAGAAATAACGGTGCGTTCGCCGCCTAGTTCATAGATAGGATAGTGGTTGGCCAGAAATGTAATGCCCACGAACATGGTGCAAAGCAAAAGCACCATCGCGATGAGGGTTTGACCGGCATTTTTACTCTCCGGAGGTTTGAAAGCGGGAATGCCGTTAGAAATGGCTTCAACACCCGTCAACGCGGTACAACCAGCGGCGAACGCACGTAACAAAAGGAACAGGCTCAAACCACCGACAGCGGTGGTCGCTTCACTGACAACCTCGATTTCAGCCACATCCACTGGTGGAACGCTACCCGTTAAAACCCGTAGCACACCGATGCCAATCATCAATAACACGCCACCAACGAATAGATAGGTAGGGATGGAGAAGAACGTGCCGCTCTCCTTCACGCCACGCAGGTTCATCACAGTGATAAATACAACAATCACAAGCGCCATCGGCACACGATAAGGCGCAGTTTCTGGAAAGGCTGATGTAATCGCAGCAACGCCTGCCGAGATACTCACCGCTACTGTGAGGGTGTAGTCAATCAGCAAAGCCGCCGCCGCAACAAGCCCCGGAAAAGTGCCGAGGTTGTCTTTGGAGACGATATAAGCACCACCACCATTGGGGTAAGCGTGAATGGTTTGAAAGTATGAGAACGATACAATGAGCAGTAACGCGGCGATGCCCAATGCAATCGGCCACGATAGCCCCAATGCGCCTGTACCTGCCCCCACTAGCACCAGCAAAATCGCTTCTGTTGCATAGGCACTAGAGGAAAGCGCATCTGACGAGAACACCGCCAACGCCTTGAGCTTGCTCAAACGCTGGTGAATAGCCTGGTCAGTGGGTATAGGCTTACCGATAAGTAGATGCCGCATGTTAATCATAGAGTCCCTCGGCTTGAACACACAAAATGAACCGAAACCTGTAAGAACGGTCTTTTGAGCACTATTTAGATAAAGACAATATGTGGTTAGTTAGTTGGGGGCGCGTGATCGTGAAGTGCGGAGAATGCTAAAACAGCGCGCTTGGAGGATTGGCGCGTTTTGGCGGCGATTTGTAATTGCGTGTTAGGTATATCGTTCATGATGTTCATCTCTTACACGCGGTTACCATTCATAATCATACGCCTAATTTTATCGATTGACAATATCAAAATACACAACACTTTTTATGGGTTTATAATAAATAGGTGGAGACGATAAGCCAAAGGGCAGTAATCACTACCCACAGCACTACCCCCTGAAAAGCGATTTTTATCGCCTCTTGGCGGCGCACAGGCTTCAGGGCACGTGCCAAAGCGGTTAACTCGGCAGCGTTGGCAGCAATGCGATCGCCCAATGTGCCAGCCACGCCGATGGAGTTATCGGGCAAAATAGAGACAGCAACCTGATGTATTTGAGTCAAATGCGACCAAAGCAATAGAATAGCGGGGCCAATATAGGGGATGGCGTAAGCGAGAACGTAGGCGAGCGAGCGGTTGATGCCTGTTTCTCGTCGATAGTGAGCGGCGATGGGGGTGCGCGATTCAATGCACCAGCCATACAGTACAAAAACATGAGAAATGGCCGAAAGGCGCTTTTGTACATCGCGTTGTTGGATCATCCGTTGTTGAATTTTTGACGGGGGCTGCACAGGGGCGTAAGCCGTAGCGGGGGCGCTCCCTACAGATGGTGCTTGCGTAGGGATTACTGTTGCAGGCGGTTGGGCAACAGCCATCGCACCTAGCACTTCCTGCGCCTTTAGCAAGAGGTCTACTGTATCATCGTTAGGCATGGCGGAAGAAGGAAGCGGGTCATCATAGGGCAAAAACTCTGGAATGCCAGTAGATGAAGCCGCAGGGTCGCCCACATTAGCGTTATTTTCTACAGGCTCATCAATGGAGACAGGTTCGTCACTTGCGGCGGCGGCTGGTGGCATAGCGTCAACTTGAAGTTCATCAGGCTGTGCCTCTGGGTTTTCATCATCGGGGAATAGCGCGGCTTCTACCTCGTCATTGTCATCATCAAACAAGGCATCCCAGTCATCATCACCATCATCAAGGTCATCTTCAACCTCATCTAGCCACGCTTCTTCCTCTTCCCCGCCCTCTTCATCAAAAGCGGAAAACGCAGGTTTGAGATGGGTATCATCTGGCAATCCCTCATCAGCAAAAAGCGTGTCATCTGCTTCTGGCTGTGGCGGCGGGTAGATGCTATTAATGTCATTGCCTGCAACGCGGGGGACAAATTCGATTACAGAGCCGCCATTGCCGCTTTCTGGGGCTGATTGTGGTGGGGGCGGGATAATACCCAACTGCTTAAGGCCGCGCAAAGCCAATTCGTGGTCTGGCTTGAGCGCCACCGTCTTCAAAAGGTGTTGGCGGGCTTGCTCTCGATTAAGTGCAACAAGAGCCGCCAAATAATGCGCGTCGGGGTCATTACGCTCAAGATAGGGCTGCAATAATCGGCGGGCACGGGCTTTATCGCCTGATTTAATGGCCTGAAGTATCTCTGTGAGTGCCACGATATGGACTCCCTAACCGGCAATGCTCTCAATTCCAGAACGATTATATCATGAAATACAAACTTCGCCTTAACCTGCTAGCCCGCTTATGAGAATTAAAGTCGCTGGTTTTGGTTTTTATTATAACCTCACGGTATAATGCAAAAAACTAAATCAATATTTGATTTTGGGAGGCATCTTGATGGCCGTCGCACAAAAAACAACCGAAAGTCAGGGCACAGAGACCATCGCTGTGCATAGCCCCCTAAATGGAGAGCTTATCGGCCATATTCCTGTAACGGATGAGGGCGAGGTCGCCGCAGCGGTAGAGCGGGCGCGGGCAGCACAACCTGCATGGGAAGCACTGGGCGTTAAAGGGCGGCGAAAGATATTATTGCGATGGCTAGATTTGCTCAAAGCGGATGAAGACAAGCTTATACACCATATACGGCGAGAAACGGGCAAAGTAGAAGCGCATGCCCGTCTAGAGCAGTATGCCATACAAGCGCTAGTGCTGTGGCTTTATCACAATGCCCATAAAACTTTGAAGCGGGAACGCCGCACGCCAGCATTTCCCATTGTTCAGCGGGTCTATGTTTCATATAAGCCGCATGGGGTGGTTGGCTTTATCACGCCTTGGAACTACCCGTTTTTGCTGGCGTTTATCGATTTATTGCCGGCGCTCATTGCGGGGAATGCGGTCATACTCAAGCCCAGCGAGGTCACGCCATTCATCGCCCAATATGGCATGGATAAACTCCATGAAGCGGGCGTGCCAAAAGATGTGGCGCAAATTGTGCATGGCGACGGGCGCACAGGGGCGGCGCTAGTGAACTATGTGGATTATATTTCGTTCACAGGCAGCACAGAAGTGGGGCGCAAGGTGGCCATGCGGGCAGCCGAACGCCTTATCCCCTACACGATGGAATTGGGCGGCAAAGACCCTTCTATTGTGCTCCGTGACGCCAATATCGATATGGCGGCGACAGGGCTGCTGCGCGGCGCATTTGAAAATGCTGGCCAAGCCTGTGTGAGCGTGGAGCGTGTGTATGTGGAAGCGCCGATTTATGAGCAACTGCTGGAGCGTATTGTGCATTATGCCAATCAGATGAAAGTGGGCAAAGGGGATGGCATGGAATGGCACATGGGCTGCTTCACCAATGAGCATGAGTTACAGCGCACCGAGCGGCATATTGAAGAGGCGGTGGCCAAAGGCGCACGGGTCTTGGTTGGGGGTGAGCGCAGGCCAGATTTAGGGCCATTATTCTTTGAGCCAACGGTTATCGTTGATGTCGATCACACGATGGACATTATGAAAGCGGAAACTTTTGGGCCTGTTATCCCGATTATGAAAGTCAAAGACGCAGAAGAAGCGATTAAGCTGGCCAATGAAAATGCGTATGGCCTTTCTGCCTCGATATTCACCCGCAATTTGAAGCGCGGGCAGGAATTGGCCTTAAAGCTCAATTGTGGCGATGTGGGCATTAATCGCACTCATTTAGGGATTGGCACACCGAGCATACCTAGTGGCGGACAAAAGTTAAGCGGGATTGGGCGGCGCGGGGGGCCGGAAGGGCTGAAGCGTTTTGTTGTGACCCAAAGCCATATTGTCGATACACTGTGGGGGCAAAAGCCCGATTTGCGCATTGCTGACCCGATGACGGTGCGCATGATTGAACTGCTCGTTCGTCTGCGGCGCTATATCCCATTCTTGTAACTGCCAATGCCCTTAGGGCATCACGGCGCAGATAATGCGGTCTAAGCCAGCGAGGTCTTTGATGATTTGGGCTTCTGCTGGCTTTAATGTTTCTCGCACAAGTTGCAATGCGGCAGCCCCTTGGTCAGCACCAATTTCTAATAGGACAAGCGCGCCCTCATGGAGCAATGGGGGCGCTTGCTTTAATAGACGGCGTACAAGGTCTAAGCCATCTGCGCCACCATCTAGCGCCATGCGCGGCTCATAGCGAGTTACCGTTAAATCAGGCAATTCATCTGTGGCAATATAGGGCAAATTTGCCATAAGGATGTCTATTTTCACGTGGCCAATATCATATAATGGAAGTAGTAAATCGCCTTGTAAAAAGGTCACAGCGACTTGATGGCACGCCGCATTCTGGCGGGCAATTGTGAGGGCATCTTCGCTTATATCAACGGCGAAAACCCGTGCCTGTGGCACATGAGAGGCAAAGGTGATGGCCAATGCCCCGCTCCCTGTGCCAATATCGACCGCGACGGGGCGCGCCTGTTGGGCGGCAAAGGTGAGCGCTTGCTCTAAGAGCAATTCCGTTTCTGGGCGCGGGATGAGGACAGCGGGCGATACGGTAAATAGACGGTCATACCATGTCACTTCGCCCAGAATATAAGCGATTGGTTCACCATCGACACGGCGAGCAAGCCAAGCGGAGAAGCGCGCCCACTCATCTTCAGAGAGCGGCTGGTCATCATGGGCATATAGATAGGGGCGCTCTACCTGAAGCACAGCGGAAAGCAGCACTTGCGCATCGAGCAGAGGGGTATCGCTATCGGTGTTATAGAGTTGTTGAACGGCTTGAGACAGCGCCTGATGTATCGTGGGCATAAGGTTTTGCATTTACACTTGAAATTATATGGCGAGCATCTCAAAATGCAGATAACACGGGTCATACACGGGAGCAGACAATCATGGCGAACTTCTTCAAAAAACTGTTTGGCGGCCAAAATGGGCGCGTTCATGACCGTGCTGGGATGTACTTCTATGTCCAGCCCAAACGTTGTAAAGAGATTATACGGGTGCGGGTCAATATGAACAATGACCTCAGCCTCGATGATGATGGCGGCTACTTCTGCCGTAAAGTCGTCACAGCAGTGCGCTGCCCATTTCAGGCTGAGTTGCATCTCTGGTTTGATAGAAACCGTAACCTCATCAATAGCGAAGTCATCAACGGGCAACTAGTTTCAGAAGTGGATTATGAAGCCTATATCACCGCCCAGAACTCACCATCAGATAATTAAAAAGGTGGAAGTTACTCCACCTCTAAAGCGCTCAACAGTTTCTCTTTAATCGCCTCACCATTTTCAAATGGGCCAGCGGTGGCGTCAAGCACGGCGCTAGCGAGTTGGAGGTGATTTTCTTCCATGGCTTGCCGCGCCTTATCACGGTCTCTCAGCGGATAAAAGTATTCGCGGCTTTGACGAATACGCGCCGAGATGCGTTCGCGGATGTGTGGCACGCTTTCCTGCCGAGTGATGATGAGGAAATCCTCATTTTCTAGATGGCCGATGAAGTCGTTGGGGCTACCAAACTCACGGACGGCGTTGCGTATCATGAGCGTGACCGCGCGCAGCACATCATCTGCCGCGACAAAGCCATACCGTTCCCGAAATTCACTCAGACTACTGATTTGCAATAATAGCAGCGCCCAAGCCGTTGCGGTATCCTGCGCCAGCGCATCCAAGCGCTCCATAACCATAGAGCCTTCGGGTAAATCGGTGACAGGGTTCAGCATGGGGTGACGGCTGGCGCGATTAATGGCATTGCGCACCCGCAGGCGTAATTCCTGAATGTCAAACGGCTTAGTGATGTAATCGACAACACCAAGCTCTAGTCCCTGCAATTTATCAACACGGTCGCGCTTTTCCGTCAAGAAAATGATGGGGACATCTTTGGTTTGGCGTTGGGTACGTAAGCGGCGGCAGACTTCATAACCATCAATATCGGGCAAACGAATATCAAGCACAATGAGGCTGACGGGATTGTCACGTCCGATATTAACCGCCTCTTCCCCCCAAGCCGCCGTTAAAACGTCGTAATTCTGAACGCGGAAATAGGCGCTCAACATTTCTTGCAGGTCTAAATCATCTTCCACAATTAAAATCTGTGGTTTGGACATACGAAATCTCCGAAAAACAACTCTTTACCCGTATTATACCAGCACGGTTAAAAAAGCATTTGAGGGGGATGCGGCTAAACAATAGCCCGCAAAGGCTATAATGTGTTAAGCGCGCTTCGCCCCTAAGGGTTGTTTATTCACTTGTAAAATGCAGGTTTCAGTGCCCGTTGCTGTGCAGGCGACTTCATAAACATGGAATTCATAGCCATTGGAGACATAGCGCAAACATTCTTGCACAATACCCACTAAAGCATGGCAAACAGGTTTATCCGTCACACGCCCCCAAGCAAACGGGCTAGCATCTATGTGTAATAGATAATGCTCGCCAGCATCTTCTAAAGCAGTTTTTTGGTCACTGAAGTTGGTGAAAATAGAAGCCAGCGCTTTCAGCCCCAAATCGACGCGGTCTAACAGTGGCAACACCTGAAAAGCGGGGTCGGCAACACCAGCAAGCGCGCCAAAACGCTTCATCCCACAGGCGAAGCTAGCGCGGCCTATTTTCAGCGCCATACCCCGCCCGCCACGCGCGCCATACATTTCCTCTAGGGCAGCGTTCATGGCTGCGATGAGGGCAAAATCAAATTGGCGCGACATGTTATCCGGTGGATAAACCGCATCAGCCAATAACCCTGCTGTTTCCAGCAGGGCTTGTAGGCCAGTACGCCCCATGATGTCCTCTAAAGCGAGGAAGAGCGCCCGTGCCAGGCGATTGGGATAATACAATCCACTGGGTTCAAACACGAAAACGAACTTTCCTGTGCGCTAGCGCTGTACGCCAAATGCAATACTTAAAAGTGACACCCGATTAAAGCAATTTGACAAGGTCTTGAACAGCGCGGTTGACATCTAACAGGATAAGCCCCAGTTTGGCTTCTTTACGCGCCAAAACAGTTAACACGGCCTCTTCACCGACCGAAGTGAGAATAACATAGCCTTGATCGCCCTTGACGTTCACTTGGTCTAGCTCTCCACGACCAAGTTCCGAGGCGATACGCTCGCCAAGCGAGAGCATGGCGGCAGACATGGCACTCACACGGTCTTCTTCAATGTCGCCGGACAGCACCGAGGCCATGCTCAGGCCGTCCACGCTGACAATAGCCGCGCCTTCTACATCGCCGCTGCTGGCTTGCAGGTCGCGCAGACGTTCCACCAATTGTTCGGTGCGTGACTTCGACAACGGTCTTTCTCCCTACAATTATCGCAAATAATAACGGCTCGCTGTGTATACAGCTCATTGAAATTGTACACGAAATTGCGCCAAACTGCACGTGAACAATATAAAGATATGGTGAATTCCTCCGAAAAGGCAAGAGATTAAGCCCTAAATGATGCGAGATGCGCCGCTGTAGCCGCTATCATCCGCTCAAAATAGAAGCGTTCCATGCCAAGATGGGCGTTAGCCGCGAGTGTTTGGCGGGTATCGCCACTGAACGCTTGTTGGAGGGTAGCCGTTAAAGCATCCACATCCACATAAGGCACAAGCAGGCCATTCACCTCATGCTGAACCACTTCGGGATTGCCGCCTTTATCGCTGGCAATAACGGGCGTACCCACATAAAGGCTTTCCAAAAGCGTATGGGAAAGGCCTTCATAACCAGAGTATAGAGCCACATAATCTGCCGCGCGCATATAGAGCAAAATACGCTCGTGCGGCACACGCCCAAGAAAATGCACCCGCTTTTGTAGCGGTGCGGCAAGTTGCTCTAGGCGGGCGCGCTCTGGTCCATCGCCAGCAACTAATAAATGCACATCCTTCACCTGCTTCAGAGCGGTAATCAAGTGATCAACACCCTTCCATGCGGTGAGGCGGGCAACGGTGAGCAATAGTGGCGCGTCCTGTGGCAAATTGAGTTCGGCACGGGCTTCCGTTTGGGTTCGCATTGGGCGCTCCAGCTCTGGGGGCAAGGCGTTATAAATCACCTTGACTTTTTCTGGGGCAACACCCCACCCTATCACCATACGGCGCAGGTATTCGCTGGGTACAATCACGCCATCCATAGCGCGAACTTGACGGGCGCGACTGCGCTTGAAAAATTCTGCTTGAAAACTATAGCGCTCTACCTGAAAACGATCGATGTCTGTTGTCGGCGGCACCCAACCAGAGCGCACTGCGCGCTCCCATGCTTGGTCACCAACCACTTTGAGGACGCGGGGGGCATGTCTATCGCCCCATAGCGGCAAATCCACCATATGCGTATAGACCAAATCGCACCAGCGCAATAGTGGGCGCACCGCACGATTATAGCGCCAGAGGCGTAGCGGCAGAAAAACGCGGGGCACTCGTTGCACTTGATAAGGATAGCCATCCACAGGCGCATCGCCATAGGTCAACAAGCGAATATCCCAGCCGCGCTGTTGTAACTGGGGCAATAAGCGATAGAGATAGGTGGCTGGCCCCCCAGCTTCGGGGTGAAAGATACCAGTAGCCACAAGTAAGCGATTGGAAGAAATCATAAGCGTTTGTCATACCAATGTCTGAATAAACGGGATTATTCTATATGATTATGTGGCTGGCGTTTAGACCGTTATGGCGGATTGCGCAAACAAGCGGGCGACACATTATATTGAACATATTGTTTTTCGAGTGGCACATTATAGGGGGAAAAATAAGGACCATCGAGGCACGCACCATAAACGCGGCGCAAATGCCAAAGCGTTTCAGCATCCTTTGGCGCGAAGAAAAAAGACGTATGGTGAAGTGGTAGGCGGTGGATAGATTCATACGGGTATGCCCACGGTGGCAAAATCACCACCCGAACGCCTTCCACCCCAACTAACCGAAAATGGGTATCAATATGGGGCTGAAAAGTCAGTTCATTGGTCAAGAGGTAAACATCTGTACCTGCGGGCAATAGGGCGCTACGAAACCCAACATCTTGATGGTCAAGAAACGGGCGTATCTGCTGGTTGTAGCGCGTTAAATGTAGGCCGAAGTAATATCCCACCTGTGCCACTGCAAGTAAAGTGACCACCACCACGCCAACGCGGCGCAAATGGCCGATGGGGATTGTAGCCATGCGCCACAGCTGAAAGAGGCCTTCCAGCCCTAAGGCCGTCAGAAGCGCCAGCGCGGGAAATAGGACAACGAAGCGCGCCGACCAATCATTTTCTACGATGAGGCTATTGCCCAAAACGGTGAGTAACAGCCATGACCAGAGCAATAAGCCACGCTTGCCGCTGCGCATGGCGATAGTGAGGCCGATGAAGAAAAGCGGAACGAGGGGCAACCAAAGCAACGGGGTATCTCCGCCGTAATAAAATGCGCTGCCGTCTGGATTGTGAAAAATATGGAGCAATGCCGGCATGAAGCGCTCTCGTAGATAAAGCGCCAATTGGGGGAAACCAGCATCTGCTGCTAAAAACCGCGCCCAGAAATCATTTCCCATACCTTCTAGAACTAAACGGGTGACCGGTGCGGCACGCCAAAGCCACAAGACGTAATAAATAGGGAATGCGACAAGGGCGAAGCCCAACGCCCAATACAACCACGCCCGTAGCGGTAATTGGCGCACGTAAAATAACAGCCACAGCACCACCAACGCGGGGAATAATAAGCGCCCGCCTTCGTAAAAGTATTGGGTCAATCCGAGCGTAACGCCCGCCAATAACCAATCTGACGCACTGCGGCGTTGTAGGGCGCGCACGACAAGCCACAGCGCAAGCACGCCAAACAGCGGGTCGGCGATGTTGTTGAGGGCAAGGCGGGAAAAATGGATATGCGGCGGAAAAACAGCCAATAGCAACGCTGCCAATAGCCCGACTTTACGGCTGAATAGCGCACTGCCAAGCATATAAAGCGCAGGTATGGTCAATGTGCCAATAATGACGCTGGCCATGCGCAAGCCCCCCAGCGACGCGCCAAAGATTTGTATGCTCAAGTGTTGAAAATAGGGGTAAATATGGGTGAAGGCCGCGATGGGGCTGATATGCGTGAGCAATTGCTGGGAGGGATTTTCCCATAAATGAATAACGGCTTGCGCAAAATGGGTTTCGTCAATATAGGCGTGCACCGCACCATCAAGGTTGATAATGCGCAAGATGAACGCTAGAGCTATGATGAGAAGAAGTGACCAACAGGGCGTCAATCTAGGTAATGAGCGCGGTTTAACACCACCTAGCGCCCCCAAAGCAATTAACCCTATGCCCAATACCCAGAGGCTGAATTGCAAGCTATGCGGCATTCCCCAAGTGAAAGGCAATACTCCCGCTTGTGGCGCGCTAGTGTCAGCCATTAACCATAGGCATAAAGCGCCTAAAAGCAAGTATACATAGCTGACCTTGCTTGAGGTCGCTTGAAAGTCGAAAGTTTGCCGCTGCCATAAAGTTTGGCGGCGCAAACGCCAGAGCAACAGCGCCACGCCCAAAAATATCGCACCATCACCCAGCCATAAATCGGCGTTCTGTAGCGGGCGATAGCCATAGGCTGCAAACAGAAACAGCGCTGTAATCAGTGCAGGCCAAATGATCGAGAGAATGCTCATGAATGGTGATTTTCCATGCGCGGGTTGGGGGCATTACGCGCTAAGATGTTGCGCGCAACTATCTGGGGGTTACGTAATTGCCCACGAGAAAATGCAGCCGTATACGCAGTGGAGGTAAGGCGGGTTTTCAATTGTTCGATGAAGGAGGCTAATTCGATGCGCAAATCAACATCGGCGGCAGCATGATGAGAGACCATCGCTATTAGCTCGGCAGCTTGTTCATCATCCCCCCGCTGGGAGAGCCATTGCGCATATAGGCTCACCCCTTGTAAGAGAAGCGGCGTAGCGCCAATATTCAAAGCCAAACGAAGGGCTTTAGTAATGTGATATAGCGCTGTTTGGGCATCTTTATCTTGAAGCGCGATTTTACTCAAGCTCAAATCGCAAGAAGCAACCCCGTGATAATCATCTGCTTGCCGCAAAAGCGTTTGCGCCTCATGAAAATAAGCCCGTGCCTCACCTAAAGCCCCTTGTGCCAGCATAACATGGGCAATTTTCTGTAAAGTGAGCGCCATGCCGTGCCGGTTGTTCAACGTTTGAAAAATACTACGGGCTTCTAGCAAAGTACGAACGGCGGACTCATAACGGCTTAATGCCATTTGCACCTGACCAATTTCCACCAATGCAAGGGCAATATCGGCTTTTTCATCCAACCCCATCATCATATCGAGGCATTCGCTCAAATAGTACAAAGCGACTTTATATTCCGCAAAAGCATGGTGCAAGCGCCCCAGCCCCAATAAAGCTTTCCCCTGCCCATAAATATCGCCAGCCGCCTGATATTCTTGCAGCACACGGTTTAAGACCCCTTGTGCGCGGGATAAATCACCTGCTTGAATGAAGGACAAGCCAAGATTCAAGAGTAGTCGCGTGTGAGTGGTGCTATTTGTAGCATGTTCGGCATCAAGTTGCAGGGCGCGAGAGAGGTAATAGATAGCTTGTCTGGCATTACCATGCTGAAAAGCATATTCACCAGCTAAAATGGCGTAGTGTTGCTCTTTGTGATGGTCCCCGACCTTACGCCAATGATAAGCTAGCCGAGCAAAGTAATGGGGCAAATCGCCATATAGCTCTGTTAGACTTTCGGCGATGAGGCGATGAAAGTTTTTGAATTCATCATGATCCAAATGGCTGATGATATAGTCTCGTAGCTTGTCATGGGTAAAGCGCCAAACATTGCCGCGCACTTCGAGAACGGAAGCTTCGGCACACATCACCAACCACGCATCTAAATTGCCAGCAGGCACAGTGGGCGCATCCTCCCGCATGACGACATGCGAGAGTAAGCGCATATCGATTTCCCGACCAGCCACAGCAGCGAGGTGTAAAAGGGGGCGCAATGCGGGCGGAACACGGTCTAGGCGGCGTTGAATTAATCGCTCAATCCCGCCAACAAGAATATGCTCTGGGAGCGTGATTAAGCCAATATTCTGTAAGCCGCCGGCATCTTCGGATAAAGCCCGTATGACTTCTACGAGGAAAAATAGATTACCCTCTGTTTCGCGCTGAATAAGGTCAATGACGTGGGGCTGCGCGCCTGTTTCACCGAGCATATGCACCGTCAACTGGGTAATGGCATCGAGGTTCAAGCGCTTCAACTGAATATGCTTGGCATCAGGCAAACGAAGCCAGGCATCGCCCTGTACGTCTTCGTCACGATATGCGCCAACGACCAAAAGGCGGAATTCGGGAATCGATGCTTGAAGTTCTTGTAAGGGGGAAAAGCTCGCTTCGTCAGCGGCGTGCAAATCATCGAGCAAGAGCACAACAGCCCGTTGATTGTCGTGTGTTGCCCGCCGAAGCAAATCAACGATTAAATGAGAAAGGCGCTTATGGAAGTCACCTCGATTTTCATCGAGAACGACATCTTCTATATTGCGGTCTAAAATACGGGGCAAATCGGGCACAATGTACTTCAATAAGGCGCATTCATAATCGGCGATGGCGCATTCAATGACCAAACGACGAATTACATCTCCCCACCATGCAAAAGGCCGCTTCACCTCTACGTCGCCATTCCCATAAAGC
>WGEI01000490.1 GCA_015492875.1 Anaerolineae bacterium
GGACTATCCTCTTCCGCCGCCCTAGAACTTGCCACCGCCCGCGCTTTTCAGGCCGTCAGCGGCTTTGAATGGGACGCCCCCCTCATGGCACGGCTGGCGCAAAAAGCGGAAAATGACTGGGTCGGCATGAATTGCGGTATCATGGATCAGATGATTTCTGCCGCCGGGAAAGCCGGACACGCCCTGCTTATTGACTGCCGCACTTTAGAGACCAAAGCCGCCCCCCTGCCCCCCAATACCGTCGCCGTCGTCCTCGATACGGGCACGCGTCGTGGTTTGGTGGATTCTGCTTATAACCAGCGCCGCGCCCAATGTGAAGAGGCCGCCCGTTTCTTCGGTGTGCCCGCCCTGCGCGATGTTGACGAGGTGACATTCACCGCCCGCGCCAATGAACTGGACGCGACCATCCGCCGCCGCGCCCGCCACATCATCACCGAAAACACCCGCGTTCTCGCCGCCGTGAATGCCATGCAAACGGGAAACGCCCCCCAACTCGGCCAATTGATGAACGCCAGCCACACCAGCCTGCGCCATGACTTCGAAGTCAGCAGCCCCGCCCTAGATACCATCGCCGCCATCGCCCGCGAACACCCCGCCTGTTATGGGGCGCGCATGACGGGCGCAGGCTTTGGCGGATGCGCCGTCGCCCTAGTGCAAGCCGATGCCGCCACACACTTCGCTGTAGAAGTCAAAGCGGCCTATGAAGCGCAAACGCCGCACCAAGCCCAAATCTACCTTTGCGAAGCCACTGACGGCGCAACTATCATCACCTAATACGCAATAGAAAAGCCCCCCGCATCATCAAACGCGAGGGGCGTTCTATATCGAATGCCTAAAACGTGTTTAACTAGTTTCCCACACAGCTTCACCATTCAAAATACGCTCTAACTGCTCTGGAAAACGGTCAGAATCTAACGGCTTGCCCAGGAAGCCATCAAACCCATGCTCATGCGCGACGCGAATTTCGCTCACATGCACGGTATAGGCGACAATCGGCACGCCTGCAAAACGCCCATCACGCCTCAAGCCCGCCAACACCTCAAAGCCATCCATAAACGGCATCTCAAGGTCTAAGAAAATGACCTGATAATCCGCATCTTCTTCTAATACCGCAGCCAGATTTCGCGGATGCAAAACCGCTTGAGACTCAATCCCTTGCCCCTTCAGCAAATGCACTAACACATCAACATTCAGGCGATTGTCGTCGATAATTAAAGCACGTTTCACCATTACGAAGTCCTTCTAATCAATATCCATCGCCCGCATACCAGACCTTCTCCCCATTCATCACCCGCTCAAGCTGTTCAGCAAAGCAGTCAACATTGATTGGCTTAGTGATAAATCCTGAAAACCCCAATTCTTGCACCTTAGCTATAGCTGCACTGGGGTCTGCAGCGGAAACCGCTACAACCGGAATATCCGCTAATTCTGGTATGGCACGAATCTCCTCAAATATATTATATCCAGAACGCCCGTTAGGAAGCATAAGATCCAGTATAATCAAGTCAAATTTCCGAAGTCCACGCATACTCCGCAAGATATCACGCCCCCAACGATCAAATATAAGGTGTGCACCGTGTTTGACCAGCGTCATTTGGTAAATAACGCGATTTTCCACATTATCCTCTACGACAAAAATTCGTTTGCCCTCAATGCCCATTTGTATCCCCCTGCTCAATTGGTGATGAACCACACTTTTTCTCTTTTTAGAATGCTATCGAGGTGTTTCGGGAAGGTATCGCTATCAATCGGTTTGCCAATACACCCATCAAAGCCCGCTTTCCGCAATTGCTCGACCTCCTCACTCATCACGCTCGCAGTCATCGCAATGATGGGTACATCGGCGAGTTGCGGCAACTCCCGTAACATCTGCAATAGCTCTAGTCCACTGTAGGGTTCCATGTGAATATCGAGAAAAACCACATCTGGCTTAGGGTCTAAGGACTTTACCCGATCAACAACATCGCTACTATCTTCAAAAATCGTGACATGTTGTAGCCCTAGCCGTTTACACAGTATCATCTGCATGACCTTGCGGCTGAGCATATCATCTTCAACGTAAACTATAACAGGTTGCTTATCCATCAAAGCCTCGCCTCCAAACTATTGCACCGTCGCGCCAACTTTTTCTTGAATAGGCAAGGCAACATAGAAAGTTGAACCCTGACCCACTTCGCTCTCTAGCCATAAACGCCCGCCATGCAGTTCCGCAAGTCGCTTAGAGATGGGCATGCCCAACCCTGTACCTTCGCCATGTTGCAAGCCAGCTTTGGCCTGCTTAAATGCCTCGAACACAGCGGCCTGTTCTTCTGGCGCAATGCCCACGCCCGTATCGCGAATAGCAATCACCACTTCATCGTTTTCAGTATATGCCCGCACGGTGATACTACCTGCTTCGGTGAACTTACAAGCATTGGTTATGATGTTCAGCAAAATTTGGCGCAGGCGCTGTTGATCTGCGGTCAATTTGGGCAGGTCGGTGCTAATCTCCTGCTTAATCTCTACCGGCTTATCTTCCAGCAGGCTCTTGCCCACTATCACCACAGCATCCACAATTTCCGCTATATCGACATTATCCCGTTTGAAGAGCGTCATCGAGTCAGATTCAATCTTCGACATATCCAGCACATCATTAATCAAGCTCAAGAGATGCTTGGCGCTATCGACAACTTGCGTCAGCGTCTCTTCCTGCTCTTCATTAACAGGGCCAAGGTCGCCCTGTGCCACAAATTTGGTGAAGTTGATAATGGCATTAAGTGGCGTGCGCAACTCGTGCGACATACTGGCGAGGAAAGCGCTCTTCACGCGGTTAGCATACTCGGCGGCCTCACGCGCGCTTTCGGCCTCTTTCACCTGCGCGTTCAAATCATCAACCAATTCTTGGATACGTTGTGCCATCAGGTCGAATGTCTCGCCCACTTGGCTCAATTCGTCGCCACCTTCCATACCAGTACGCACAGTTAAATCGCCCCGTCCCAGCTGTGCAGCCACTTGCTGCAACCAGCTAACAGATGACACCACACTGTTGAATATATAGAAGGAAACCAATAAAGTTGCACCGACTGCGCCAAGCATCAACAGTAACGCCGTACTTTGTGTATTTTGCACCGATGCATTAACTTCGGCCAGCCGCGCATCTAGCGCGGCATTCTCCTGCGCCACGAGTTCGTTGATAACAATCAGCAAATCCTCTTCATAGCCTTCTAAAGCAACACGCAACGGGTGCAAAGCCTCATGTTTTTCCACTGTCGAACCGGAGGTCACCACTTCCACCACAGCATCGTTCGTCTCTAGAAGTTGCTGTAACAGCCTAGCCAGCTCTTCAATATGTGTTTCCCGTGATTCATCCCCAGTGACAAGGTCGGCATAGCGCTGTAACACCACATTGAAGTCTGTTGTAATCTCTTCCAGATCTTCTAACTCAGACCCTTTTGCCCCTGCCCCGTTGTCATCATCAGCCGCCGCACGTGTTGCATTTGCTTCAGCATCTGCCTCAAACAAGCTATCAAGAACTAGCTCGTTACTGGTAGAAATTAAGCGTGACACATCGAACTTAAGCGCATCCAATGCCTGTACGATTTGTATGTTTACATCACTGGCTTGCTCGAAATCTGCAGCGAGGTGATTAATTGCACTATTGGCGATAATTACTACTACCACGATAAATATGATTGGCACTAGAAATGCCAATATCAAACGCACCCGAAAACTTAATTGAGGCATAAACATGTCTCTTTCATACTAGTACGAACTAGTCATTGAATATTATACATTACAATACATAACAACACACACATAGGTTATGAAAAATATGTGAAAATTTCTTCCTACAAAACATAACCCCCCGCATCATCAAACGCGAGGGGCTTACCAAGGTTAGCGCTGGAGGGGTTCTACGCCAAAGGCTCGTCCAAATCGTCAAGCGTGATAGTTTCCTGCATATCGCGCAACAAACGGTCGATTTCACGCTGTGGCACTTGATAGCGAGTGCGCAGCATCCGCCGCAAATAGTCCATACGGCTCTCGTTGAAAAGGCTATCCTGCTCTTGTAGGAGTTCCCACTCGCGCAATAAAGCCGCTTTCAACGCCCGATAATCTACCGGCTTCGACAAGAGCGACATGGTTTCATCCTTTCACACTCACCGAACGGGCAAACAACCACCATCCACTCATATTATACCCCGTGAACATTGGTTTTTCATCAACTATCGACGGAAAGCATGAGGGCATCATCAAACACAACGCTAGCACAACCTACTGCAACCGCCCAACTCTAGCGCCATGCTCACCATCATCACATTGTCGGCACGCAGTGCCGAGTAATGGGGTCGAGGGGACGCCGTTCCCTCGCGGGGTATGGGGCAGCGCCCCATTAAACCAATTTCCGCCTGTTACATGGAGACTGACTGCCCCCACACCCCCACTTTAAGGACTATCGCCCTTAAAAATCTTGTTAGGGGTGTCATCGGGCATGGCGCGAGGATAGACTCTAGCGCCACGCTCACCTTTATCCCATTTTGCGAACGCAAAGCGTTCGCCTAACGGGGTCAAGGGGTTCGTAACCCCTCGTGGGTGCGCGAGGGTGAAACCCTCGCAAACTAATCCTACCCCGCCGCCGCTATCGCCTGCCGTAACGCCGCCGCCACCTGCTGCTGCTGTTCTGGCGTGATATGCGGCCACATCGGCAAACTGAGCACCTCACGCGCCGCCTGCGCCGCCTGCGGCAAATGCCAATCCTGCCCCGCATACATCGGCAACTGATGCAAAGGCACAGGATAATAAACCATCGTGCCAATCCCCGCCTCTGCCAGCAGCGCCTTCACACGGTCGCGGTCAACCCCCTTGAGCCGTATCGTATATTGATGGTAAATATGCTCCCGTTCTGGCGCAGCGAAAGGCGTCACCACCTGCGGCATAGTGGCCAGCAGTTCATCATAACGCGCTGCCACCGCCCGCCGTAGCGCATTCCATTCAGGGATATGCGGCAGCTTCACCTGCAAAATCGCCGCCTGCAAGGTATCCAGCCGCGAATTATAGCCCACCGCTTCATTATAGTATTTGCGCCGCGAGCCATGTTTGCGCAACATACTGACAGCCTCCGCCACGCCATCATCGTTCGTCGCCAAAAAGCCCGCATCGCCATACGCGCCCAAATTCTTGGTAGGATAGGCAGAAAACGCCCCCGCCACGCCCATCGTGCCCGCATAGCGCCCGCGATACGTCGCCCCAAAAGCCTGCGCCGCATCCTCCACCACCGCAATCCCCCGTTGCCGCGCCAAGTGCATCAGCTCGTCCATATCGGCCATCTGCCCAAAGAGATGCACGGGGATAATCGCCCGTGTGCGCGGAGTAATCGCCGCTGCCACTTGCGCCACATCAATGTTGAACGTCTGCGGGTCAATATCGACAAAAATAGGGCGCGCGCCCATGTGATGAATGGCCTCTGCCGTGGCGAAAAAGCTGAATGGCGTGGTAATCACTTCATCGCCCGCGCCAACGCCCAACGCCCGCAACGCCAGTACCAGCGCATCCGTGCCGCTATTCAAACCGATGACGTGCTTCACGCCCAGCATCGCCGCCACCGCCGCCTCGAACTCGCGCACCTGTGGCCCCATGATGAAACGACCATCACGTACCACCGCCTGAAACGCCGCGTTCAGTTCATCCCATAGCAGCTCAACTTCGGTGGAAAGGTCTAGAATGGGGATTTGTATCTCGCTCATCGTCGCTCCATTTTTCTGAAACTGCCCCCAACACTCCCCGCCATACTACCCATCACTGTACAAGTTCGCCATAGCTTATTGGGCAGTGGCGTAGGTTTATAAACTGAATTCAGCGATGGGAAGGCGAACAAAACCGTTTTTCAGGGTGAAGCCCGTGCCACTGGACTAACATGCAATTCCACTCCCCACGTCAACAGGGTTTGCGGTTGAGCGGATGCCAACCCTTTTTCACAGATGCCCCCCTTTTAGCGCAAAAACGATGCCTAAGGTCACTAATTCACTGGGATACATCTTGGCTTGCGGATATTTAGGTATATTTAACATCATATCGTCCACACGGCAGAACAATTCAATGATAAAATCTTTATCAGTCATGGGATATCTCCTAA
>WGEI01000491.1 GCA_015492875.1 Anaerolineae bacterium
CGTTAAGCTCCATATTATTCGCAATAAGAGGAATCAACTAATAAATCGGGAAAAGGATTGCGACCATGCCATTGAATATATATTTCTTTTCCATTTTTTAATGCTCCCATATAAAAATATTCTGGTATGCTTTCATCACCTAAGTTTAGTATGATACCATCCGCAAGAGTAAAGGCAATCACATATTCACCATAAGCTTTTTTCTCTGGATAATGAATAAAAACTGTAATCCAAGCGTCACATGCTCCAAGTTGTCTAGGTGTCATGTAAGTTCGTTGTCCCATTCCGCCCAAAGATAAAGGGGATTTTGATATTATTGACGTATAGTTAGTAGCATTGGTGTAGTGATAATAGATAATCCTATCATCCGGCGTTGGGGTGGCTTCGTTGGTTCTCTCCTCAGGTATTGCGTTATCTATTGTATCGCCCACTCGCGAACGGCGGCTTCTGCCTGTGGTGTGTTGATGCGTTGGAGTGCCCATAGCGCGCTGTGTTGGATGCGTTCGTCTTTGTCATTGAGCGCTGAGATGAAATGTGGCGCTAGATGTTTACCCCCACGAAAGCGCAGTGATTCTATGGCGGCATAACGCACGTCTGCATCTTCATCGGCAAGGGCATGGATGAGAGCCGCTTCGCTCTCCGCATCGTCGAAAAAGCCTAACGCCTCAGCTGCTCCTACGCGCGCCCACTTCGCCCCGTGTTGCAACATGCTAAGGAAGCGCGGGAGGATAATGGACGGTTCGAGTTGCATTAGGGCGTGTGTTACTTCTGTGCGAATGAAATCATCTTCATCGGCGAGCCAACTCACTAATTTGTCCAGCATATCTTCATCAGATAGCCGCGTGAGAATATATATCGCCTTACGCCGAACGCGCTCATCTCCTTGTTCTAAGGCCTGAGTGAAACGTGCAATAACCACTGCGCTATTTTGCTTTTTTAACCAAGCGACGATATTTTCAAGTATGGGCGCATTGAACTTTGTCAAAGCAGCGATTATGTGGGAAAGTAGACGTTCATCATCTCCGGTTCTCTCGGCAAGCGCATATGAAGCTAGGCAGTGCAAATGATGATCATCGCTTTTTAGTATATTCAATAGCAATTGATCGGTACGTGCATCATTGATAGCTATCAACGCGCTAATTGTTTGAGTTCTCACTTGTGCGTTGGGGTCATTAAGCTTTTGAAAAAGCGGCTCAATAGCTTGGCGCTCCTTTCTACGCCCCAGAAAAGTTATAGCCGTGAAGCATATATTGGGATTTTGATCATTGAGCCGAGATATGAGTTTTTCACTGATGCGTGCGTCGGGAATTGTGTGTAATGCCTCTGCAACCGCCCAAAATACCTGCTCATCATGAGAGTTGAGCATAGGCAGTAATGTTTCCAGAAGTGTGGGGGTTTTTTTGACATCTAAATAATGGTTTATTCCTTTTAGGATTGCTTGAAGAATTTCATTATTGGGGTCATGAATTAATGGTAAAATGAAATCTTTATCCCATTTTTGAGCTTGTTGAAGGTATTCGATAATCTGCTTCCGAACGCTGGGCGCGTACTTTCTATTGAGTGCAACAGGTATAAATCTATCGATATATGCTAAGTTGATGCCACGCAAATCAGATATTTGATCGGGGATACAGTTGATAATTTCTAAAATAAGCGCTACAGCTTGCTCTTGTAATTGTTGATTGGCAGAATGGGTTAAGTGGATGAGCGCGCCGACAAGGCCAGCAATTTTTCCATCTAAATCATTTGATGCCAACATTTGTCTTGCGATGTGCAAGACATGGGGAGAATGCGTTTGACTTAAGCATTGTATTGCAATATCTCGAGTAGCTTCATCAGCATCTTGGGAGAATGGTACTAAAGTATCTACAAGGTCTGGGGACGTATGTTCATCAATAATATGTGTTAAAGCCAATAAAATATGGCGCCGCCGCGCTAAATCTATTTCTTCAGTGAGCCATTTTATGAGTATCGGAATTGCCTCACGGTATTTTGATAGGCCATTTGCTTTTAGCATGTAGAAAGCTTGGGGCATATAGCTTTGTAAAGTCTCATCGTCCTTTAGTGCTTCAGTAATAGCGATTAGCGGATGAACATCTTGTAATACTATAATGATATTTTCTATAAACGCTTGTAGTGATTGAGATTGTTTGGGTAACAATGATTTCAGTTGTGAAACAAGGTCACTGTCCCCGATTTGCTCAAGTATCCATACGGCCATTAAACGCCCGCTGCTGCGGCCATACTGCAATAAACGGATACATTCTGCACTATACTTCTCTTTCAGCGCCAAATGAGATATTAGTCTGAATAATGCAGAACGTCTTTGGAGTTTCGTTGACGCATTTCTCAATGTGATTAGCGCATTGCGCTGGGTAATTTTCATGCTTCAAGCCCCATGATTTTTATAAAACCACATATGATTGCGCAACTGTGCTCGTATTCGCTCTGGCAGGACAGAATATCCAACCAGTAAACCATAGAGAAACGCATCGAGCACATCTTGGGTGGGTGCATAAAAGCGTTTCTGATGCCCCCAGAGGACTAGCCAGCCCTGTTCATGTTTTTTTACTTCCAAATCTGTGTAGGCGTCTATTAACTCCATAAGTTCTTCATGGGTTAACGCATCTGTTAAATCGAACTCCATCATAGTTCTCCTATTGTTCAACATTCTCTATTACATTGCAAAATTCTCTTGATAAAATCAAGTTGTCTTCGTTGTGATATAGATAAATGAGGCCAGTATAACCACGATATAAACTAGCCACTGGTTGGAGTCTATTTCCAACTTCGTTGAGAAAAAACGTACATTCTATTGCGCCTATTTGCGCGGCGGTGTTCCAACTTGCAGGAGTATCTCCATTATAGAGAGCATCTATCAATTTTTGACGTATTGGTAATGTGGTTGGGGCTGCTCCCCTAAAATAAAGCGGGCTTGCATTTGTGAAATACTGTCCTGAACCAAAGGCGGCATTATTTTTTGATGGATAAAGTATCCATATTCCATATGGTGGCGCTATAAGAGTTAAATTTTCTGTAGGCGTGTAGTGGTACAAAGTAATCCTATCATCCGGCGTTGGGGTGGCTTCGTTGGCCCTTTCCTCAGGTATTGCGTTATCTATCGTGTTGCCCACTCGCGAACGGCGGCTTCTGCCTGTGGGGTGTTGATGCATTGGAGTGCCCACATCGCGCTGTGCTGGATGCGTTCGTCTTCGTCATGGAGCGCGTTGATAAAATATGTGGCTAGATGTTTACCCCCACGAAAGCGCAGTGATTCTATCGCGGCATAGCGCACGTCTGCGTTTTCATCGGCAAGGGCGTGGATTAAAGCCGCTTCACTCTCTGCATCGTCGAAAAAGCCATAGGCTTCGGCAGCGCCGACGCGCGCCCACTCCTCACCTTGCCCCAGCATGTGGAGCAGGGGAGGGTGAATAATGGACGGTTCGAGTTGCATTAGGGATTTAATCACCTGAAAACGCAGCTCTTCCTGAGGGTCTGATAAAGCATTGAGTAAGGGGGGCAGCAAAGTATCGTCTTCATCAATAAGCTGAGGGAGTATCTCATCGGCGAGTTTAGAGAGGGCAATGGCTGCGCCATAACGGACTTCATAGGATTCATCGGAGAGTGCCTGTGTTAGTAACCGTACCCGCAACGGCTCTTTATGTTGGGTAAGGGCGCGGAGAATATCGTTGTAGCCATAAGTTTTATAGCGATTAAACCATTGTATTAAAGTTTTTAAAGAATTTACGGTGTTGATGTGAGCTAGTATTTGGGTTATCCAAATAAACTGGCGTTGATTTCCTTCAGCAATTTTAGCAAGCGTTGGTATGATGGTTTCATCGCCGAATTCCATTAAAATTCGAAGAATAGTGCTTTGACTAAGTTGGGGAATATTGTTTTCTAGCGTGCCAATAAGCATATTTACGATGGATTTGTCTCCGATGTTTATAATTACTTTTTCAGCCTCCGATCGAATACTCCAGTTTTGGGGGTAATTTATTATAAAGTTGACATATAATGGGATAAAGTTTGGTTGCCTTTTTCGAATTAGTGCTAAAGCAATGTTTTCCCGGACGGCCACGATAGGATCTTGGAGCGATGTGATGAGCGCATCTAGTGCCTTGTCATTAAGATGATCGAGATTAGCTATCGCTTTTGCTGCCGCTGTCCGCACACTTGCATCGGAATCTTTCAGTGCCAATAAAAGCAAGTCTAAATGTTCAGTAGCATTCATCGCACCTAATATAGTCAAAGCTAGTTGGCGCTCATCGACAGATGATTGTTTGTTTTTAAGTAAATCAACCAGTAAAAGAATAGCTGATTCGTCTTTCAATTGGCGAAATACTTCTTTTAACGATGGCGCTAAATATGCCGCAAGAATTTCTCTGATGTCGCCATCTTGGTTAAGTAAGGCATTGATAAGCGCTATAGTCAATGGGGTGGGAATATCTATTGCGGTATCCTCTAATAAGGACTGTAAACCCAAGATAACCCCAGCTAAAACACTAGGATCTCTTTCGTTCTCTAATAGCGATATAAATGTAGGTAAGACCGCTTCCTCCTTCAATTCTCCTAATGCAATAACTGCATATCGACGTATTCTGGTATCGTTATATTTCAATGCTGAAAGCCATATTTCTCTTATTTCTGAAGTGGTCAATTCATCGGTTAATGGAAGCAGTTCCCAACTTAATAGAGGATGATGATATTGTCTAATCAACTGAGCGATATGATATTTTGTATGAGGTGTTAAAAACTTTTTGGACAATAAGCCAAAAGCTTTGGCAATCTGCGAACCCCAAATTATGTAAGTTGAGAATTCTATTGTTGCCCAATATTCAACTAATGCATCTAAGGGATATACATCCTGAAATTTTTCAATTAGCGCTTGTATCTGTAGGGTTAGTTTCTTATCTGCTGCTGGTAAAATTGCTTCTAACGCAAGAATTAAATGCGCATCGCCAACCACTTCTAAATACATTAAAGCTATATTTCGTCGTATGTCATCATGAGGATAATGTAATGTCTGAATCATAGTATCAGCGAATCTTTCTTTATAGTAGACAGCTGTGCCAATACTACGA
>WGEI01000492.1 GCA_015492875.1 Anaerolineae bacterium
AATTCAACATGTCTCTATGTTGCTAGCAGCAGCAGAAGACCGCCACGACTGGCCCCGCAACAGCATTAAACTGCTGGCGATTGTCGAGACGGCTAAAGGCATTGTCAATCTGGCGCAAATCGCGGCGGCAGACCCGCGCCTTGATGCGATTATCTTTGGGGCGGAGGATTTGGCGGGGGATATTGGGGCAAAGCGCACGCCACAGGGCTGGGAAGTGTTTTATGCCCGCAGTGCGGTGGTCATTCATGCTAAGGCTTTTGGCCTGCAGGCGATTGATACGGTGTTCGTCGACCTCAAATCGCCAGAGGCAGAACAAGGCCTCATCGCCGAAACGCAGGCGGCGCTAGATATGGGCTATACGGGCAAATTGGCCATTCATCCCAAGCAGGTTGCGCCCATTCAAAGCGTGTTCACGCCCGATATGGAAGAGATTATCGCCGCCCAACGCTTAATTGCCGCTCATGATGCCCACCAAAAAGCGGGGCGTGGCGTCTTTGAGTATGAGGGGCGCATGGTGGATATGCCGATGATTCGGGCGGCCATGAGCATCATCGCCCGCGCAAAAGCCGCCAACATCGATGTTGAGCAATTGGCGCTAGAAGGGAGGACTTCGGATTAGGCGCGCGGTTTGAAGCCTGCGGCCACCATCGCGGCGCGCACACGGGGATAAGCATGCCATGCGAAGCAAACCACGCCCCCCATATAGCCCAGCATAGCGATGCCTAAGGCCGCACTCATCGCGGGGTTAAATGGCGATAAGAGGGCGATGGCGTTGCTGACGACGCCTATTTGAAACAAGACTAGCGCAGCACGGGCGGCGCGGGGGCGTCCTCTGTCGCTGCCTTTAATACGGGGGAAAATCCAGTACGCCACGCCAACGGTGAACTGAATGAACCAGCCATTGATAAGCAGCACGATATGCACAGGACGCCAAAGCCACAGCCGCGCATCAACTAGCCCCGTCTTCACCGATAG
This sequence comes from Anaerolineae bacterium, assembly GCA_015492875.1. GTDB lineage: Bacteria > Chloroflexota > Anaerolineae > Aggregatilineales > Phototrophicaceae > S146-30. The sequence continues at coordinate 976 of WGEI01000492.1, forward strand.
CAAAAAGGCGGCGATGACAAACCCCACTGCAAAACACAACAACGATGAGCGAATGAAATAGGTGGAGAGTTTTGGCATTTAGCCCACCTTATACCTCAGCATCTTTCCAAGTAAGCTAATGCGTCCTTCCGCGTACGGAAGAATTCAATCTTCCGCCCCGTCACCTTAACGGCCATTTGGGCGAATATCTGAGCTAACGGATTTACGCCAACAACAGCCATGCGCCCAAGATTAGGGCGGCTGGTGATTTTTGACCGAATGAAGAGCATCGGAGCTTGTCCTGGAATTTGCTTCGCCTGGGTAATATCAAAAAGGACGTGAATCACCTTATCCGATTCATCAATAAACTGCAGCAAATTAGCAAAGCAGCATGTCAGTTCGTCAGCCTTAAGCGGTGAATGCCAGACAGTTTGAACAATAGTCTCGCCAATCCAAGATTCTTGGGTAGGCATCGTGTCCCCTCCCGATTAAATCACATTCCCACAGCATTACTCGAAGATTGCCTTAATGCCCCGCCCGTTCGCGTACACGTGGCCACAGCACCACCACCAACAAAACCGCGCCAATCGCCTGTAAGACCGCGCCCAAAGCTAGCCCCAGCGCGTTCAATTCATCAGGGGAGAGCGCCCGCCACGGTTCAAATAGGGCACGCGCCAATAACCCGACATTCAATAGAATGAAGGCCGCCCATGCCAAAAACGGGTTGCCGCGCATATTCTGCTTGCTGATGATGGGGAACATCCAGTAAGCAACGGCGAAAATGAGCTGCGTCAACCAGCCAATGACAATCAAATGGACATAGACGGGGTTAAAAGCGCGCAAGGTATCCCAATAATGCCAAACGGTATTGGTGTGATAGAGCATGCCGAGCACCATGCCCGCCAGCAGGTGTAACATCGCCGCCCGAATGCTCCAGCGGGTGAGCAGAGGCATGGGCTATACTCCTTGTTTTTCCGCCAATTCGCGTATCTCGACTTCGGCTTTTTGCATGATGGGCTTACCATGCCCCAGCAGCAGCTTATCCACGTCCATATCCGCCACTTTGCCAATCGAGCGTTTACACGTTTCCCAATCGGGCGAGGCCGGGCGCAAAGGCATTCTCAAGCGCCCCAAAATGCGCATCATGACATCACCGCCAATGAGCAAGCGCTCTGCTTCTAGCCAGTAGCCAACCTGCCCATAGCTATGGCCGGGCAAGTGCACCACGCGCAAGCCGGGCAATATCTCATCCAGCACATCGCCATCGTTCAGCTCGCTATCGACACGAGCAGCGGGCACACTATCTTTGACAAAGGGGGCAATCAAACGTGAGAAAAAGGGCAGGTCTTCGGTCTTGGGGAGGGAAACGGGCTGCTCGCCACGCAGCACTGGCGCATCCAAACGGTGAATCATGGTATGGGCGTTGGTGCGCTGTTGTAGCGCGGGCAAACCGCCGATATGGTCGGGGTGGGCGTGGGTGATGAGGACATAGCGAACATCATCCAAGCTGCGGCCTATTTGCGTTAAGGATTTTTCAAGAATGTCGACATCTTTTTCACTGAGGCCAATATCAACAACGGTGACAGCATCGCCATTGACAATCACATAATAATTTAAGTTGCCCCCATAACGCAAAATACCATAGATATGCTCTGTTAACTGTCTCATGGACATCGCTCCAATTGGTCGGTTATAACTGTTATTGACTATAGCATGTTTAATAAAACAGACCAATACATCTAAACTTTTTCAAACGAATAGCGTTGCGCCCAATATATATCTAAATGAAAAGCCCACTATAAGCGTAGCAGGTCATGATATAATCGCCGTGAAAAAGCGAGAAACAAGCAGGAACGCACAATGTCGATTGTATCGCTGCAAAACTTGAGCATGTTTTACGGCGCAGAAGAGCTATTCAGCGGGGTGAGCGCCGATATTCATCATGGGGCACGCATTGCGCTAGTAGGGCCAAATGGCGCGGGTAAAACGACGCTGGTCAACCTCATTCTGGGCGATGATACGCCAACGGCGGGGCGGATATTCCGCGCTAAAGACCTGCGGCTGGGGCATCTCCCACAACAAGTGAAAGTGCAGGGCGAGCATACCTTATATGAAGAGGCGATGCGCGCCTTCGCCCATATCAAACAACTAGAGCGCGACATGGCCGCCCTCGCCGAGCAAATGGCGGATGGGGTAACGGATGATGGGGTGATGGCCGCTTATAGCAAGCTCCAAGAGGCCTATGAGGCGGCGGGCGGTTATGAATATACTGCGCGACTGCGGATAGTATTGGCGGGGCTGGGCTTTATAGAAGAGGATTACGACACGCCATTGCCACAGCTCAGCGGCGGGCAACGCACACGGGCGCTATTGGCGCGGCTACTGCTAGAAGCACCAGATTTGCTCATCCTCGATGAGCCAACGAACCACCTCGATATTGAAGCGGTGGAGTGGCT
>WGEI01000493.1 GCA_015492875.1 Anaerolineae bacterium
ATTTTGCATTACCTCAGGTGCACTGTCGAGCCGCCTTCAGTGGCCGCTGTCAACCGCTTGCTTGCTGCCTATGTGCGCCGCATGCCATGAGAAACGGTCTTCCGCATTGTTCGGCGCTCTCAATTTTCATCGCCCACAGCTCGCCCCCGTTGGCCTCACATTTTCTGGGATGATGCTGTTCATCGTGGCGGTGGCGGCACGTATTTTGAGAGTAACTTCGCTTTTTTTGCTCTTTTACGCGCTTTAGGTTATGAAGGCTATTTGACCATTAACAATATGGATGATGATGGTAATCCAAACGCTACCCCATCAATAGGATGCCACAGTGCTATTGTCCTATGGTTAAATGGCGCGAAGTGGTTGGTCGATGTAGGATTGCCTGTTTATTGCGCTTTGCCCATTGTAGAGGGACAAACGACAACAGCGCATAGCGATTTTCACCGCTACACGGTGTCTCCCGATGGTGAGAATCGTTATCACATTCTGCGGGATGGCCACCCTAAACCTAATTGTTTTACGTTGATTGACAAACCCACTTCAGAGGATGTGTATCGCCAGCGCGTCATACAAGATTATGGGCCAGATGGACTTTTCCTCAGCCATATCATCATCAATCTTGTGATTGACAATGTCCCTTATCGCTTTTCCAGTGCAGATACTCCCTATCATCTAGAGCATTTTCTTGAAGGTGTCCGCCACGTTACCCTTTTGCCTCATGATATTGCGCAGCTTAGCCAACAACTTGCACAACACTTCTCTATGGATGTAAATACCGTACAAAAAGCACTGTCTATCGCAATCATTGCCCCTAAAAATTGAGGTGTTATCCGCTGTTCCTTTGTGTATACTGAAGATAAAGGCGTAATAACAATTTAAGATACAGGGGGGATAATTGATTAAAATTCTTGATGGCGCTGGTCTTTTAAGTTTAGGAAGTTGGTTATGATACGGGAAGACTTCGCCATCGAACATTTTCATCCTGCGCGCTTATTTCGCAACCCACATTTTCAAACTGTTGGCGGCTCAATGCTGCGCCCCACCACACTCGAATTTGAGCGTGTGCGGGTTGATACGCCTGACGATGATTTCATTGATATGGACATCCCCATCTTCACGGATATTGATTTGCCCGATGATGCCCCCGTCGTCCTTGCTTTGCACGGCCTAGAAGGTTCGGCACGACGCGGTTATATGCAGGCGCTTTATCGTGAATTGGCGCTATTGGGTATTCGTAGCGTGGGGATGAATTACCGCACGTGTAGTGGAGAGATGAACCGCACGGCCACGCTGTATCATGCCGGCAAAACCGATGATGTCGCTTTGGCGCACCGATGGACACGGGAACGCTTCCCTTATGTGCCCTTTGGCATGGTGGGTTTTTCGCTAGGCGGCAGCTTGCTCCTGAAGTATCTGGGAGAATATGGCGATGCCTGTACCGGCGATGTGCTAGTTGGCGCGGCGATTTCTCCACCGTTCAATTTTCACATTAGCTTTCCTTTTTTTCAACACGCATCAGGCCGCTATTATGCGCGCTTGCTGTTGCGTAGTTTGAAACGCAAAATCAAGCTTAAGCGCGCGCAATTAGAGGGTGTGATTGACATGAAAGCGGCTTTACGCGCCCGAACATTGAAGCAATTTGATGAGCGCGTAACTGTGCCTTTACACGGTTTTCGTGATGTTAGCGATTATTATGAATGGGCGAATTGTGAACCATATATCGATTGTGTGCGCATCCCCGTGCTCATCTTACGCTCATTAGATGACCCGTTTTTCAGCACGGGCGATATCCCATACGAGTTACTGGCTCAACATCCTTATCTGTATCCACACTTCACGCAATACGGCGGCCATGTTGGTTTTATAGAGGGAATGCCAGGACGCTGGCGGTTTTGGGCAGAGCGGCAAGCAGCGCGTTGGGTATCGGCGTGGCTACAAGGAGCATTGCAAACCGCATGATATATCGCTTGCTAGGGCATTTGTTCCCTACCACATCGCCACCTAAACCACCCCGCCGAATTATTGTATTGCGCCCTTGTTGTATTGGGGATGTCGTGATTGCCACTGCAGTAGTACAAGCCTTGCGCCGCGCCTACCCACGAGCGCATATCACTTTCGGCGTTAGCCAATGGGCACGGCCTGTAATTGAAGGTCATCCAGCCATTGATGAAATTTTAGATACAGGCCTTGCTGCTTTACCTGTGAAATCCCCACGCTATTTTTGGCGATTTGTACGCCAGATGCGTCGAGGGCAATATGATTTGGTCATTTCGCTTGTGCGCTCTCCATTGATGAGTTTGGCCGTATGG
>WGEI01000494.1 GCA_015492875.1 Anaerolineae bacterium
CCCTAAAGGCGGTTTACCTATGCGCATCGAACGCCGCTGATATTAAACCTAATCGAGCCGCTTTTGCCTGCGGCTCTTTTCAATTAACCTGATTGAGCGTCTTCACAACTTGCACGAAGAACAGCTTGCAACAAGTATCGATATTCCAGTTGACATCCATCTGATCGTTGAGCGCGTCATACGTGCAAGTGATATGAATTTTTGGGGCTTCGTGGTGTTCGCCACAGACAATACGCCCCAGCTTTCGCCGAATGTCACGCTCCAATGAGGCGCGCGTGTGTTCAAATAGCATGTGTTGCTCTAGGCTATCGGTATGTTCCCCGCCGCTGCCGTTACTACCATGCTGCACTTGAAACTCAAAGGTAATTTCTAGCGATGGATTACTCATGAGATGCTCTTTTCACCACGAGTGCTTGCCGTAAAACCTCAAGCACTGATGCTTTGACTTCCTCCTGTGTGCCCGTTGCGCTAATGCGATGCCAGCGCTGCGGCTCTGCTGCGATGAGCGTTTCATATCCCCGATAAACACGGCGGTGAAACTCAAGCGCCATATCATCCAAACGGTTGAACTCGTCGCCGAATAGCGACGCCCGCCGCCGCCGCTCTAGGGCTTCTTCTGGCGTAATATCGAGGAAAATCGTTAAATCTGGCCATAGCCCGCCCGTAGCGAAGTCAATAATGTGGCGCAAGGCGTCTAGGGCTAAGCCCCGCCCATACCCCTGATAAACAAGCGTAGAATCGGCGAAGCGGTCGCTGATGACAATCCCGCCTTTTGCCAAATGGGGGCGAATGACTTCTGCCACCAATTGCGCCCGCGAGGCGCAGAAGAGCAATAGCTCGGTATGTGGGTGAATGTCTTGGCTGTTTTTGCTATCAAATAGCACAGCGCGAATTTCATCGCCGACGGGCGTCCCACCGGGTTCACGGGTTAATAGCACATCATAGCCTTCCGCCCGTAGGGCAGCGGCGGCATATTGAATTTGGCTGGTTTTGCCGCTGCCATCCACACCTTCAAAGCTGATGAACATAAACGTTCCCCTGACGTGATGAAGGGCGCAACCGCTGCGCCCTTACCCTTTCTCCCTAGTATGAGGCCATCCGCAAGGTTGTCAAGCCATTTTATGGCGCGAAATGCGGACAAAGCGATTCGGCTCTTCGCCATAGCTTTGGCTGATGAGCTGTGCTTTCCGCGCTAGTTCATGCTGTCGCCGCCGTATTTGGGAAGTTTGCGGGCTGAGGTCAATATATATCGCCCCTGCCCGTATTCTCATAATCGCCTGCTCTGCCTCACGGATGGCTTCTCCAAAAGGGTCATCGGCCATAACCTCCAGTTTGAAGAGGTCAATGAGAAAGTTCTCAATCTGCGATACGCTATTGGTGCGCAATACATAAATTGGCAAGCCCTGCCGCTCAGCATCGGTAATCAGGCGCGGGCGGCGGCGATAGTAATTCTTCATTGTGACCAACGCATCCGCCGTTTCAAAATCATCCACGACATTCAATGGCAGCCGTAGCCGTCGTGCTGCCTGTATGAGGCGGTTGCGCGCCACCCCATACACATACATGTTGACAGGTTGTAGTGGCGATAAATGGCCGCCACTGTCCTGTTCTCCGTGCTGGGAACGGTAGCCATTGCCATTGCGGAGCGTGTTTTTGGGTCTGATGCTGTTGCGGTCATTGCTAACGCGAACATCAGTCTTCGGCTGCATGGTCTCGATATGTATTTCCCCGTGTTGGTCACGAGTGCGTATTTCTACTGGTAACGGTCGCCCACGCAGCAGGCCATCGACTGCCGCCGCAACATCTGCATGCACAACGAGGCGGTTGCGCGTTTGAATTTCAATGAGCACCTCAAACGTTGGTGGCGAACGGCGCTCTAGAACGGTTTTCTGCGTGCCGCGCCGCCGTGCCTCTTCATCCGAGAGCGTCACCGATTCAATACCCCCAACAAGGTCGGACAAAGTTGGGTTCAAGAGCAAATTGCTCAAAGCATTACCGTGCGCCGTGCCGATAAGCTGCACGCCGCGCTCAGCGATTGTTCTGGCGGCCAGCGCCTCGAGTTCGCGGCCAATTTCGTCAATCACAATCACTTCTGGGTTGTGATTTTCAACAGCTTCAATCATGACCTCGTGTTGCCGCTCTGGGTGCGAGACTTGCATACGGCGGGCGCGCCCAATAGCAGGGTGGGGCACATCGCCATCGCCACCGATTTCATTAGACGTATCGACAATCACCACGCGCTTATGCTCGGCGAGTACACGCGCGGCTTCGCGCAGCATCGTCGTCTTACCAACGCCGGGCGGCCCTAGCATGAGAATGCTTTGGCCACTAGCGATGAGGTCTTGAATGATGTCAATCGTACCGTAAACCGCACGCCCCACGCGGCAAGTCAAACCCACCACTTCACCGCGGCGATTACGTATTGCAGAAATGCGGTGCAGTGTGCGCTCGATGCCGGCACGATTATCCGCATCGAAATCACCAATATTTTCGATGATGGCATTCAATTCTTCGCGGGTCACTTCTTCCTCAGCGAGGGCGGCTTCGCGGTCAATATAGCGGGCGGTTGGTACACGTCCTAAGTCTAAAACTACTTCCAGCAAATCGTCTGTGTTGCCATAGACATCCAATGCACGATTGATATGCGCTGGCAACACAGCCCGCAGCTGGTCAATGTCATCAGTGATACGTTGCTCCATAAGTTAGGAATTTTCACTCCTCAAATTATCTTCGCATTGGCATAAATGGCCGGGCGGTCCTACGGGTGCGGGCACACCCTCGCGCTTTTCCGCCCGCACGGGTGAAAACCGCGCTTGGCGAACCCCTGCCGCAATGTGCTTCACCATGACCGCTTGTTGTATCCACGGGCGGAAGTGGCCATCATGCAAAATGGACTCCAGCCAATTTTGATAGCGACGAATGCAGACATATACCGGAACTTTGTCGGCACGTTCTGCATAGTCGATTGCGCTCTCAATGATATCTGAGGCTTCGTAATATAAATCTGGATGCAAGTAGGGAATCATATAGATGCCCTGTTTGCCTTCGGATAATGCGATGAAGCCTTCTACACGCTGGTTCTTATAATACGTCAGCAAAGTCATATCGCTGGGGGGCGCTGCGATTTGTTGCACCATGCTTGGCGTTGTCGCCCCAAAGAGCGCCCATAATCCAGGGCTGTATAAATCCTCAACTTCATATAATTCCACCTGTTCATAAGGCGGGCGCGGCGCATCTGGATGCCTGCGCCAGATTTGTTGCCGCATATAAACGGCGAACCCCGCATTGCGCATTGTCTCAAAAAGTTGGCCAGTCTCTTCCACCTCGGCGACCAGCGCCTGCGCTCGACGCTTACCAGCTTCTCTCGCCATAGCGTCTAAAATGTGAAGCCACACAGTATCATCGACATCGCCCTCTAAACGCGGCGCAATATAGATAATGTGTGCGTTCGGATCATCCGGTGGAATGCGGAACTGCCCAACTACTTGCTGCTTATCTGAGCGCGCTACGATGGTATAAATGTTATTGTTGCGAAATAGCAAACTAGAGAGCAACACACTATGCGGGCCGCGTGCATCGCCCGTTAATCCCCGTTCACTATCCAATACCGTACCTTGCCCGCTTAAACGAGCCACTAAAGGAAGGTCAACCAATGTGATAGTACGGGTATCTGTCTCTTGCGCGCTCATGGTATCTTCTCAAATAAGCTATATCACTTTAGGGTTGGCTAATATAGTGCCTGTTGGTGATTTTAACATTGAGGTCAAAGCTCTGACAACCGCGCTAGACCCTTTACTAGTATAACCCGTTTTAGTGCTAGTTGACGTATTTTGGCCATACATATCACACAATCTTAACAGTCGCCAACCGGATATTTTACCCGTCACCACCCGAAAAATTTGGCTTTTTAGCTGGAAAATAGGTGAATTATGGCCAGCCGTTTATCGTTATTATACCATCACAGCACAAGAGCATTGTTAATGTTGCTACGTTTATCATAGCGTATTCAGGCGGTTTTTCAAGGGTTAATGGTTCATAAGGGGTCACTATGGGGGCAAAAGCGAAGGGTAGACCTTTCAGCCTACCCCAAAACTTAGCGAAAACCGTTTGATTTAATCTTCGCCGCCTTGCTGTTCGGCGCTTTGCTCTTGCACACTGCGCTGTAAAATAGCGCTATATGCGAAATACGCCGCTGCGCCAACAATAGCGGCCACGATAGTGAAAATAATGGCAGTTCCAAGATGCTGGGTTGCGGGCGGGGCTGTACTACCTAGCGCCGCATTGAGTGCTACGATGGGGGTGATGAAACTGACGAGAAATGTAACAACGACGACGACCACAATCCCATAACGGAATAGACGAAGCCGCCCCTCTATATCACTTTGTTTAATCATTTTAAATCCCCCAAAACTCAAGATGGCCAATCATTTGGCTATATTTAGTTTGTAGGAAATATCAGAAATTGTCAAATTAATTCTTAATGTTTTATTCAAAATGCAAAACTATGGCCGCCAATCCACATCAACGATGCTTGTGCCCGCCCATTGCCAAATAAGCGCCTCCCCCATAGTGGTAACATCGAGAATATAAAGCGCCTGTGTGCCCGGTACGTCCGCGATATAGGCCAGCCATCGCCCATCAGGTGACCACTGAACGGGATAAGCTAGATTGAGCGGGGCGAGTGGCGCAGGGCTTTCAATCGTGGGCTTTATTGGCGTTAGATAAAGCCGCTTCCCCCCGCCATAATTGACACTGAATGCTAGATAAGCGCTATCTGATGACCACACATAATCCCCAACGCGGCTACCAGTGATTAGCCTTGTGGCTTGCACCGTTGACGTATCTAAAATATAGGCGACTTGCTCCACCCCTTGCTGAACTGTTAAAGCGACATAACGGCCATCTGGTGACCAGATGGGCAAGCCGTGATATGCTCCCAGTGATATAGACGTTATCTCTTGCGTTTCTATGTTCATGAGATAGGGTTGTGTTTGCCCATTCATATCGCCTAAGTAAACGACATAACGGCCATCTGGTGACCACCCCGCTTGGCGGTAGCTTCTTTTCATACTTGTAATAGCTTGCGTCGTGTTGGGCGGGGTGAAGATATGCAAGGCGCGCAGTCCAGTTTCTTCATCATGTAAACTATACCCTAGCCGCCCATCTGTGAACCATGTAGCGGCCTCGTGATATAGCTGAGAGCGGTCTACAGCAAGGGGCG